>JAQBGV010000001.1:0-15736 GCA_032128395.1 Planctomycetota bacterium
CCTCGAGCCGATCGGGGTCGGGGGTCTCGCCGCCGATGATCGAGTGCCCGACGTCCGCGAGCGAACTGTGCGAACCGTGGAATCCATCATCGATCAGCTGGTTCTCGTACAGGTGCCGATAGAACTCGGTCGCTTGCCCGAACACCAGCTCGAGGAGGATGTCCGCCGCGAGCTCGCGCCGCAGCAGCTGTGGACCGGCGATCCCAGGATGCACGTCCTTGAACCCGACGATCATCCGGGGGATCGAGACCACCATCCGCTCCTCGTGGCGACGTTCTGCAACCTCGGCGGGCTCATCGGGGAAGAAGCGTTCGAGATCACCCAAGGGCTCCCAGGTCCGTTCGGAGAGCACGGGGTCGACCTTCGCGAAGAACTCTTCGCGGTCCTCGTCCCCGATCGCGAACAGGATCATGTTCTCCGGGTGATAGAAGGTGTCGTAGCACGTCATCAAGAGCTCCGGGGAGATCCCGGAGATCGACTCGACGGTGCCGGCGATGTCCTTCCGCACCGGATGCTCCCGGTACAGCGCCTCGAGCAGGTTGAAGTAGACCCGCCACCCGGCGTTGTCCTCGTACATCTTGATCTCTTGGCCGATGATCCCCTTCTCCTTCTCGACGTTCTCGGAGGTGAAGTAGGGGTCTTGGACGAAGCGGATCAGACGCTCGAGGTGTTCGTAGAATCCATCGGCGCAGGAGAAGAGGTAGTTGGTCGTATTGAAGCTGGTGTAGGCGTTCGAGGACGCCCCGCGCTTCGAGAATTCCTCGAGCGCGTTCCCGTCCTTCCCCTCGAAGAGTTTGTGCTCGAGAAAGTGCGCGACCCCATCCGGGACCTCGACCGGATCGCCTCCACCGCGGCGGAACCGCGAGTCGATCGAGCCGAAGTGCGTCGCGAAGCAGGAATATCGCTTCTGGAACCCAGGCTTCGCCGAGAAGTAGACCGGCAGACCACTCGAGTGGACGCGCTGGTACAGGGTCTCGTGCAGAGTGTCGTTCTGGATCTTCGTCTCGGCACCAAAAGCCATGACTACTCCTTCTCGGGGGCGAGCAGGTACACGACGTCGGGAGAGAGCGACGCGAATCCTTCCGCCACTTGGTCGCGGGTGACCGCCGCGAGACTGCGTCGGTACTCGGAGAGTTCACAGGAGACCCCGTTCACCTGCCAGGCGAGGTCGATGTCCATCCGCGCCCCGGGGGCGTCCTCGATCATCCGCAGCCGAGCGTCGAGCGCACGCTTCGTCGCCTCGAGCTCGTCGTCGGTGAATTCCCCCGTGCGCACGTCCTCGACCTGCTTCTCGATCAGTGCCTGCGCTTCGGCTGCGCGCGCCAGCTCGATCCCACTGGTGATCAGCAACAGACCGTGGGTCCGCTCGAGGCTCGAGCTCGAGGAGTAGCTGAGCGACGCGCTCTCGCGCACGTTGACGAACAACTTGGAGTGCGCGAAGGAGCCGAGGATGCCGTTCGCGATCACGAATCCCGGCATGTGGGGATCGGAGAACGAAATCCCCGTTCGGTAGCTCTGCACCAACTTGGCCTGCTTCAGCGGCATCGTCTCGGTCACCTCCCTCCCCGCGCCGTTCTTTCTAGGGGCTGGGAGCGGCGGCAACGGATCGACCTGCAGCGTTCCTTTGATGCGATCCTCGAGGAGCGGCGCCAGTGCGCGCTCCGCCACTTCGATCGGCAGATCCCCCGAGAAGTAGATCCGCGTCTCGGATCCGGCGAGGAGTTGGGTCCAGAGCGCCGCGAGCCCTTCCCCGTCGATCGCATCGAGGTCCTCGACACGCCCCTGTTCGTGGAGCCGGAACGCCTCGTCGCGGCAGCTCTCCTCGATACATCGCTGCACGGCGAAGGAACGCTTGTCGTTGATCAATCCCTCGATCAGCCGACGGTGCGTCTCTTTCTCCTGGCGGACGACCTCGGGGTCGAACCCCTCCCCGATCAGATTCGGCTCCCGCAGCACTCCGCGAAGGAAAGCGATCGACTCAGCGAGGATCGCCTCCCCCCCGGGGAGATAGCGGTCGTTGACGAATTCGAGCCGGAACTGCACGACGTGTCGTTCGCCGACCTTGCGCACGTCGGTCGAGAGACTCGCTCCGAAGAGGCGCTCGCCCTCGCGGGTGAGCGCCTGCAAGGTCGGAAAGGTGCGCGTCCCCCGCATCAGACAGTTCGGAAGGAGAGCCCGCGCGGTGACATCGTCTCCGAGGAGGCCGATCCAGTAGACGTTGACGAGGTTCGTCTTTCGACGGCTGTCGGAGTCGAGGTGGAGGGTGAGACCCGGGGCGACGTCCCGAACGGTGAAAGCAGCACTGCCGATCGCGGCCCCGCTTTCGTTCGAGTCACGGGCCGGTCGAGCACGAGGGTGTATCAAGAAAGAGTCCTTCCCGGACGTGGAGACGACTCAGCGACGGGCCGCTCGGGCCGGGTCGACCCCTTCGGCCCCTTCTCCGAGATCGGCGCGCACCGCCCGGTGGATCGTCTCGACGGCGCGCATGGTACGGCGGAACGCCTCCGGGGTCAGGGCCTGGTGGCCGTCGGAGAGCGCGCGGGGCGGATCGTCGTGAACCTCGATCAAGAGTCCATCCGCACCGGCGGCGATCGCGGCGCGAGCGAGGGCGGGAACGCGTCGCTGCTCCCCCGCTCCGTGGCTCGGATCGACGAGGATCGGGAGATGGGTGCGCGCTCTCAGATCGGGAACCGCACCGAGGTCGAGGATCACCTGCGCGGTCCCCGCCGCGTGGCGGATGCCACGCTCGCAGAGGATCACACGGTGGTTCCCTCCCGACAGGATGTACTCGGCGGCGAGGAGCAACTCCTCGATCGTCGCCGCGTAGCCGCGTTTCAGGAGGACCGGCTTGTCGGTCGCCCCGAGTCGCTTCAGGAGGGAGAAGTTCTGCATGTTGCGCGACCCGACCTGCAACAGATCTGCGACCTCGGCAACCATCGGGAGATCGGCGGAGTCCATCACTTCGGTGACGATCGGCAGACCGGTCTCTTCGCGCACTCGCGCGAGGATGCGCAGCCCTTCCTCTTCGAGGCCCTGGAACGCGTAGGGAGAGGTGCGCGGTTTGAATGCGCCACCGCGGAAGAGTTTCGCGCCCGCCTCGCGGAGTTCGTGGCCGAGGGCGATCGCACGCGCCTCGTCCTCGATCGCGCAGGGACCGGCGATCGCCACCAGTTCATCCCCGCCGATCGAGACTCCCGCGACCTCGACCGGGATCGCCCCGACCTCGACAGTGGCGTGCGGGTCGCTCTCCGCACGGTGGGACGCGTGGGGGTGGGGAGGGGTCAGCGGGATGACACGATCGACGCCGGGCCAGCTCTGGGGGCTCAGGGTTCGGATCGCGAGGTCTTGGCCGGAGACTTCGAGGTAGGTGCGCTCGCCGCCGTCGACGATGCGAACCTCGGCACCGAGCTCGTGGAGTCGCTCGCGGATGCGATTGCGACGGGTCGTCGGGAGACCCGCTTCGAGCACCAGGATCAGTCCGACTCGATTCATCGCGGTCCTTGCCTCCTCGCGGCGCGTACTGCCGTCATCTCTTAACACGAGGTCCGACCGCGAGGAAGCACTCCGGCCGTTTCGGGGCGTTCCCGCGCGGCGCTACTTCCGGTCGAAGCGCCGGTTCAGCTCCTCCCAGCCGATGCGAAGCTCCGCGGGACGGCCGTGGGGGCAGTTTCTGGGCTGGAAAGCGCGGGCGCGGCCTCGGACCAGATCCGAGATCGCCTCCGCAGAGAGCGGCTGACCCGCCTTCACCGCGCGCTTGCAAGCGAGCGTCTGGAGGAGTCGCTCGCGCAGATCGGGGAGGTCATCGCTCCCGCCGCGTCTCCCCTCGGCGAGGCGCGCCAGGACGTCGCGCAGGAGCCGATCGACCGAACGGCTCTCGAAGCCCGCCGGGACCGAGCGCACCAGCGCCACCGAGTCGCCGAACTCATCCACCTCGAACCCGAGTTCCCGAAGCGCCTCGCGAGCCTCGACGAACTCCTGCCACTCCGCGGGATCGAGCTCCACCGGTTCGGGGACGAGGAGCACCTGCGCGGCGATCCCCTGGTCGCGGGAGGCGAGGATCTCTTCGTAGAGGATTTTCTCGTGCAGAGCGTGCTGATCGATGAGCACCAACCCGTCTTCCTCTTCGACGACGATGAAGGCGCTCCGGACTTGGAAGGCGCGGACCTCACGGTCATCGATGAGGGTCGAGCGGACGACCGGGGTGCTCGGGGATGCGAGCGGCCGCGGAAGATCGAGAGTGGCAGTTCCGAAGCCGAACGACTCGCTCACGCGGTCCGCCATCGGCTCGGCGACAGCCCGCGGCTCCACGTTCGGGGCTCGGATCACTGCGTCGAGGGGCGGAACGCTCGCCGCGCTGGCGAGCGCTTCACGCACCGCGCGGCGGACGAGGGTGTGCACGACACTCGAATCCTCGAACCGCACCTCCTCCTTCGTCGGATGCACGTTGACGTCGATCGACTCCGGGGGGAGGTCGAGGAAGATCACCGCGACCGGATGGTGTCCCGGGATCTGATGTCCGCGGAATCCCTCGCGCACCGCGTGGAACACCACGCGATCGCGGATCGGGCGCCCGTTGAGGAAGACGTGCAGCCCCTCTGCGGTGCGCCGATGGACGTCGGGCGGCGCGATCCATCCCAGCAACCGATCACTCGGCGGGAGCGAGATGAGGCGTTCGGCCAGCTCGCGGCCGAGAACCTCGGCGATCCGCGTTCGGTGCGGTTGCCCCGCCGGGTAGCGCAGCGAGATCTTCCCTCCGTGCGACACCGTGAACCCGACGGTCGGCATCGCGATCGCGTGCTCCTTGACCATCGAATGGATCCGCGCGAGCTCGGACCGCTCCCCCCTGAGGAAGCGGCGGCGGGCGGGGACGTTGTAGAAGAGGTTGCGCACCGTGATGCGGGTGCCCGGGGCGATCGACTCGGGGAGACCTTCGGAGACGGTGCCGTCCCGAGCGAGGATCCGCTCGCCCGCCTCCTGTCCCGCCTGACGTGAGAGCAGGTCGAGCTCGCTGACGCTCGCGATGCTGGCGAGCGCTTCGCCGCGAAACCCGAGAGTGTGAATCCGGTGCAGATCCGCTTCGCTGCGGAGCTTCGAAGTGGCGTGGCTCGCGACCGCGAGCGGCAGTTCGGAAGGCGCGATCCCCATCCCGTCGTCGGTGACGCGAATCAGGCGCTTCCCGCCCTCCTCGAGCTCGATCCGGATCTCCGTCGCGCCGGCGTCGATCGCGTTCTCGAGGAGCTCCTTCACGACGGAGGCGGGACGCTCGATCACCTCCCCCGCGGCGATCTGGTTCACGAGGTGGGGAGGGAGAATTTGAATCCGACCTTCTTCACGAAGGATCACATCGCCCTCCTCCGAATGGGGACTGGCTCCGCACAGCGGTGCCTGTCCCAGCCTCAATTCTTCGCTGGGCGAGACGAAGCCTTGGACCGAATCGCCCCCTCGAGCGTGTTCTCGAGCAGCATCGCGATCGTCATCGGCCCCACTCCACCGGGTACCGGCGTGATGAACCCCGCGCGTTCCTTCGCGGCTTCGCACTCGACGTCTCCGCAGAGGGAGCCGTCATCGCGGCGGTTGATCCCGACATCGATCACCACCGCCCCAGGTCGGATCCACTCGCCGCGAATCATCTCCGCGCGGCCGACCGCGGCGACCAGGATCTCCGCCCGACCGACCACGGCGGCGAGGTCCTTCGTCCGGGAGTGGCACACCGTCACCGTTGCGTTCTTCCCGAGCAGGAGCTGCGCCTGGGGCTTGCCGACGATGTTCGAACGGCCGACCACCACCGCCTCCGCCCCTTCGATCCTCACCCCGGTCGATTCGATCAGGATCATCACCCCCTTCGGGGTGCAGGGGACGAAGCGAGGCTGTCCGACCGCGAGGTACCCCGCGTTGATCGGGTGGAACCCATCCGCGTCCTTCTCCGGGTGGATCCGGGAGAGCATCGCCTGTTCATCGATCCCCTTCGGGAGCGGCAGCTGCAGGAGGATACCGTGGACCCGATCATCGCCGTTCAGGTCGTCGATCAGGGACGCGACCTGCTCTCCGGTAGAGGTAGCGGGCAGGTCGTGGTGGAAGCTCTCGATTCCCGCCTTCTTGCAGGCGATCTCCTTGTTGCGCACGTACACCGCGGAGGCGGGGTCGCTGCCGACGAGGATCACGCCGAGTCCGGGCGCACTGCCGTGCTGGGAGATGTACTCCTTCACTCGGGACTGTAGCGCCTTGCGGCACTCCTGAGCGATCGCCTTGCCATCGATGATCTGCGCTGCCATCTCTTGGAGCTCCTTGGGACTGGAAGACTAGAACCGTACCCGCATCACGGAGCGGCGATTCGGCGCCACTCTCCGCTCTGACCGCCGCGCTTTTCCTCGAGTCGGATAGGACCGATCTCCATCCCGCGGTCGATCGATTTCGCCATATCGTAGATCGTCAGGAGAGCAGCCGAGACCGCGACGAGCGCCTCCATCTCGACCCCGGTCTTCGCAGTGGTGCGCGCCGTCGCCCGGACCGTGACCGTATCCTCGCCGACGGTGAGGTCGACCTCCACCGCATCGAGGGGAATCGTGTGGCAGAGGGGGATGGTCCGGGATGTCTCCTTCGCGGCCTGGATCGCGGCAAGACGCGCCACCGCGAGAACATCTCCTTTGCCGATCTCGCCGCCACCGATCGCCGCAGCGGTCGCGGGAGCCATGCGGATCCGACCGGAGGCGACCGCCTCACGGCGAGTGCTCTCCTTGCCCCCGACATCGACCATTCGGGCACGACCCTCGTCGTCGAGGTGCGTGGGTCGCCTTCGGGCGTTCACGTCAAAGATCCCGCTCCAGCACGAACCGAGCGAGCATCTCCAGGCTCTCCCGAGCCGGGGTATCGGGGAGCACCTCGAGCTCTGCGATCGCCTCGTCGATGTACTGCTCGGCTCGGGCTCGGACTTCCTCGAAGATGCGGTGGTCGCTGAGCATCCGCTGCACCCGAGGGCGCGCCCCGATCTCGCGCGGATTCTCGAGGATCCACCGCAATTCCTGTCCCTTCGCCACCCCGAGGAGATCGCGGAGGCGGATCAAGGGGAGGGTCAGCTTGCCGTTCTTGAGGTCGGTGCCGAGAGACTTTCCGACCTTCTGCTCATCGCCGACGAGGTCGAGAGCGTCGTCGGCGATCTGGAACGCCATGCCGAGCGATCGACCGTAGCGCTCGAGAGCCTCGACCTGCCGCTTGGTCCCTTTCGAGAGCTTCGCGCCGAGGCGACACGCCATCCCGTAGAGGATCGCGGTCTTCTTCTCGATGATCTCGTCGTACCGGGCCTCGGACAGATCGACCTGTCCCGCGCTCCCGATCTGGAGGAGCTCCCCCTCGCAAATCGTATGGGTGGTGTCGGCGAGGAGCCGCGAGACGCCTCGCACCTCGGTGGAGATGCTGAACCCGCGGGAGTAGATGAAGTCGCCGAGGAGCACCGCGGTGCGCTCCCCCCAGTGACGGTTCACCGTCTCGACCCGGCGGCGGATACGGGCATCGTCGAGAACGTCGTCGTGGACGAGGGTCGCGGTGTGGATCAATTCGACCACGCCAGCGCACTTGACGTGGCCCTCCTCCGGTTCCCCCCCCACCGCACGAGCGGAGAGGAAGAGCACGGCGGGGCGGATCTGCTTCCCTCGGTAGCGCGCGATGTGCGCAAGGAGCTCGTGGATGAACGGTTCGGCGGAACCGAACTCTTCTGCGAGGTAGCGGTTCAGCGCCCGGAGGTCATCCGCGATCGGCTCGTACATCCGACCCAGCTCGGGAGCGAGGGCCAGGACGTCGAGCCCCGCGGAATCGTCGGGACGCTCGCTCACCGGACCTCCGTCCCGGCGATGGGAATCTCTTCGATCGAGGCGAGCGGGAGGTCGAAAGCCTTGCTGACCCCGCGGTGGTAGACCTTCCCGCCGTAGGTGTTCAGTCCCTTTGCGTGACCGGGGGTGAGGCGAACGAACCCCTCGAGGCGTTGCTCGGCGAGCGAGTTCAAGTAGGGCAGGGTCGCGTTGGTCAGGGCGAACGTCGAAGTTCGCGCCACCGCCCCGGGCATGTTCGCGACGCAGTAGTGAACGACCCCGTCGACGACATAGGTCGGTTCGGCGTGCGTCGTCGGGTGACAGGTCTCGACGCACCCTCCCTGGTCGACCGCGACATCGACGATCACCGAGCCGACCGGCATCTCCGCGAGGTATTCCCGGGGCACGAGGACCGGCGCGCGGTCGCCAGTGACGAGCACCGCTCCGATCACGAGGTCGGACTGCGCGACCGCGGCGCGGATCGAGAACGGGTTCGAGAAGTGCGTCGTGACGTTCGCGGGCATCACTTCATCGAGATAGCGCAGCCGCTCGAGCGAGATGTCGAAGATCTGCACCCGGGCCCCGAGGCCGGCCGCCATCCGTGCCGCGTTGGCGCCGACCACCCCCCCGCCGAGGATCGTCACTCGCCCCGGCATCACCCCCGGGACCCCGGAGAGGAGCACACCGCGCCCGCCGTTCTGGCGCTGCAGGTGTTGGGCACCGGCGAGCACCGACATGCGGCCGGCGACTTCGCTCATCGGGGTCAGGAGGGGGAGGAGGCCGTGGGAATCTTCGATCGTCTCGTAGGCGATGCAGGCGGCGCCCGCAGAGAGCATCGCATCGGTCAGACTGCGGCTCGCCGCGAAGTGGAAATAGGTGAAGATGACATGGCCCGGGCGGATTTTGGAGTACTCGGGAGGGAGCGGCTCCTTGACCTTGACGACGATGTCGGAGCGGTCGAAGACCTCATCGGCAGTCGCGACCACCTGTGCCCCGGCACCGCGGTACTCCTCGTCGGAGAACCCACTCCCCTCGCCGGCTCCCGCCTCGACGATGACCGTGTGGCTCGCCTGCGTCAGGGTGTAGACCCCCGAAGGAACCACGGCGACCCGCTGTTCCTGCTCCTTGATCTCTCGGGGCACTCCGATACAGCGCTTCGTCATGATATCTCTGCTCTCTTGCGGAAGGCACGACCGAGGCCGGGGTTGCATCTTCCGATCGCCCCGCGTACTCCGGTCGAGTGCTGGTCAGCATCCGACGCCAAGGACCCTGCCGGATGGAGCCGGGAGTCTAGGACGGAGAACTCATCATTGCAAGCTGAGGCGCGCCCCCAGAGCCCCGTTCACAGCACGGGTTACGCTGTCTTCGGCGGGGTCTTCGATCCGGTGCACAATGCCCATCTGGCCGCTGCGCGTGCGGCCCTCGCCGACCTTCCGATCCTCGAGGTGAGATTCATCCCCGCGGGGGTCCCCCCCCACAAGAACGAGCGAGTCCCCGCGTCCGCGGAACATCGGCGTCGGCTCCTCGAGCTGGCGATCGCGGGAGAGCCCCGTTTCGTCCTCGACGACCGCGAACTCCGCCGCCCCGGACCGAGCTACACAGTGGACACGCTGGAAGAGCTCTCCGCCGAAAGGGCCGGGGAGAGGATCTACTTCCTGGTGGGGGCGGACAACATCCGCACCATCGGCAGCTGGTACCGAAGCGAGGAGATCCTCTCCCTCTGCGATCCCGTGATCGTGCCGCGTCCGGGATACCCCGATCGGTTCTCCGCCGTGGACCTCCCGTCCGTCTCCGAAGCGCGACGGGAGGAGCTCAACGGCCTGGCGCTCCGCGGGATCTGCCTCGATCGGTCGAGCAGTGAGATCCGGCGACGTGTGAAGGAAGGGCTACCTCTTGCTGCTTGCGTGCCCTCGGCGGTGGCGGAGTACATCGAGGCCGAGGGTTTGTACCGCGTGTGATCGGGACCGGCGACGGCGGCCGTGGGAAGGAAGATCGGGCCCGGGCCCGATCTTGCATCCGAGACCCATCCCGCGAGAATCGCCGCGATTCCCCTCGGACGGAAGGCGGCGCGATGGCGGTGACCACGATCAAGCGGCTCTCGGAGCACGTCGGAGAGTCCGTCACCCTAAGGGGATGGCTCTACAACCGCCGTTCGTCGAAGAAGCGCCACTTTCTCCAAGTGCGGGACGGTTCGGGGATCGTGCAGTGCATCGCGTCGCTCGAGCAGTTCGGAGAAGACCGCTTCGGCGAGATCGGTCATGTCCCCTACGAGTCGTCGATCGAGGTCGACGGAGAGGTACGAGCGGACGACCGCGCCCAGGGTGGGTTCGAGCTCGAAGCGAAGGCGGTCCGAGTGGTCTCGGTCTCCGAGGAATACCCTATCTCGAAGCAGGACCACGGCCCGGACTTCCTGCTCAGCCATCGGCACCTCTGGCTCCGGTCGCGCAAGCAGGTGGCGCTGATGCGGATCCGCGACGAGGTGATTCGCGCGATCCGGAACTTCTTCCACGAGCGGGACTTCCTGAACATCGATGCCCCGATCTTCACCCCTGCGGCCTGCGAGGGGACGACCACACTCTTCGAGGTCGACTACTTCGACGAAGAGAAGGCGTATCTCACCCAGAGCGGCCAGCTGTACATGGAGGCGGCGGCGATGGCGTTCGGGAAGGTCTACTGCTTCGGGCCGACCTTCCGCGCGGAGAAGTCGAAGACCCGCCGGCATCTCACCGAATTCTGGATGTGCGAACCGGAAGTGGCGTTTGCGAACCTCGACGACGTGATGGATCTCGCCGAGGGCCTCCTCGTGCGGATCGTCGAGCGCGTCCTCGTGCACCGACGCGCCGACCTCGAGGTCCTCGAACGGGACGTCGCCCCGCTCGAGAAGGTGAAGGCACCCTTTCCACGGATCTCCTATTCGGAGGCGGTGGAGCGGATGCACGCGGAAGGGCACGAATTCGAGTGGGGAGGCGACCTCGGCGCGCCCGACGAGGCTCTCGTCTCCTCCTGGCACGATTGCCCGGTCTTCGTGCACCGATACCCGCAGGCGGTGAAGGCGTTCTACATGCGCCGCGACCCTGGAGACGACCGTCTGGCCCTCGGAATCGACGTCCTCGCCCCCGAGGGGTACGGGGAGATCATCGGTGGGGGCGAGCGAGAACCAGATCTCGGAACCTTGCAGAGCCGGATCGCGGAGCACGGCCTGCCGGAGGAGTCATTCCAGTGGTATCTGGACTTACGTCGATTCGGGTCGGTTCCTCATGGAGGATTCGGGCTGGGACTCGAGCGAACCGTCGGTTGGCTCGCGGGGATCGAGCATGTGCGGGAGTGCATCCCGTTTCCTCGAATGCTCTATCGGATCTACCCGTAGCTGCCGCGATCTCGGGTGCGTCGATCCCGAACTCGACCCGCCATCCTTGAAGAAGCGGGGCATCTGGGTATAATTTCGGTTACTGCGTGTGGAGCGATCTCGAGAAAACACTGAGGTGGTGTGTGTACCGGAGGGGCCCTGGTAGGGCTGCGCATCCGGTCTCCTCGCGGGTTTTCGATGATCACGACTGCGCTCGGCCATTTCTCGGAAGGTTCCGGGTTCTCGGAAGGTTCCGGGGCTGGTCGGCGAACTCGTCGTATGCCCCGGTTTCGCAGCCGAGATCGCCCCGCGACGAGAGAGCGGGTATCGACCCATCCTGTCTCACGGCCCGTGTGGTCGGGGACCTGCCCCGACCCCGCCCGAGACCCACGGAGGAGCACAATGCGAAAATCGATGACCGCCTGCGGAGTCCTCGGCGTACTGATCGCAATGTTCACCGCCACCTCACCGGCGTTCGCCCAGAACGGTGCGATCGACTTCGTGTCACCGCTCTGCGGCAACACCCCACAGAGTGCTGGCTCGGACATCGCGTACAACACCACTTCGAACAACTCGATGTGGGTCCTCGACCAAGGGAGCGGCCAGGTCTGCCGCTACACCCTTTCGGCATTTCCGCCCGACATTCTCTTCAGCCTGTCGGTCAACCACCCGTTCGGCGCAGCGGCTCCCCCCTTCTTCTCGCCGCTCTGCTCCGGGATCGCCTACCGCCCCACCACGCAGACTCTGTTCGTCATGAACGCAAGCACGCTGCAAATCGTCGAAATGGATCAGACCGGGAACCAGATCGGGCTCCCGGTGAACCTCTCGCCGCCGCTGCCGGACGCGTCCGTCTCGGGCCTCGCGTTCGACACGGTCACCAACAACCTCTGGTACCGGGACACCGTCAACGACATCGCGGTGGAGTGTAATCCTGCGACCGGAGCGACCGTCTCGCAGATCGCCCTCCCCGGTGAGCCGGTGATGTACGGCTCGGGCCTCACGTTCAACGGTTCGGGAGGTCGCTGGCTCGAGTTCACCCGCGGCAATGTGCTCGACTTCCGTCCCTCGAAGATGGTTCGCATCAACGCCGCCACCGGCGCGCTGACCTGTGTCGAGGTCGACCTGACGCAGGTCCCCGATCCAGTTCTTGGCGTGGTCCGCCCCCAGAATGGGACGGTGATCTACGCGACCACCGCGACCGACGTCTACAAGATCGACTCCTCTCAGCCGGCGGTGCTCGCCCCCACCGACCTCCGATGCTTCTCGAACGTCTCGGGCACGGTGAGCCTCACCTGGCGGAACTGCGGACCGGGCGCGGGAGGACTCTACACCTCGGTCCGGATCCTGCGCTCCGGCGTGGTGATTCAGATCCTCGGGGGGAGCACGACCAGCTACACCGATCCCGATCCCGAGCCCTCGGGGAGCGAGCTGACCTACCAGGTGCAGGGAATCGCCGGAGCGACCGTCGCGGGGCGGAGTTGCACCGTGCAGACGGGTCCGGGTGGAATGGTGAACTACACGATGTTCGGGGGGACCCGCCCCCTACGATCTCGCGCTCGACCCGGGGAGCGGCCAACTGTACGTCACCGACAACTTCAGCGACCTGATCTACGTGTACGACACCGATCTCAACCTGCTGAGCGTGATCTCCACCGGCCTCCAGAACCTCCAGGGGGTCGCCTACAACACGAACCTGAACGTCCTGCTCGTCAGCCGCACCGGGAGCACGCTGCTCACGCCGATCAACCCGCTGACCGGCCTGTTCGCCGGTTCACAGATCCCGGTAGCCGCCGGCTCGGACGTCTCCGCGATCACCTACGATTCGCTGCAGGACGACTACCTGTTCGTCAACGCCGCCGCGAACCCCGTTCAGGTGGTCCGGATCGACGCGACTCCGCCCTTCCAGGGGAACTTCCTCGGCTCGTTCACCCCGCCGGGCCCGAGTGGGCTGCTCCTCGGCCGCGGGATCAGTCACCTCTCCCAGACCGACACCGTTCTCGTCCCTGTGCAGCAGGGTGCGACGGGTGGGAACCTGACCGCGGTCACCGAGCTGTTCACCAACGGTTTCCCGACCGGCTTCTCCTTCGGTCTCGACGAGATCGGTGGCTCGATCAGCGTGCCGAACTCGGTGCGCGGGATCGAGGATCTGGCGAACGTGGCCTACCTGGCCGGATCCGCGACGAACACTATCTTCCGGGTGCTGATCGCCGCGGGGGGGTCGGGATTCGTCCGCGGCGAAGTGAACGGGTCGCCGGGGATCGACCTCAGCGACGCGATCTACATCGCAAACTACCTGTACACCGGCGGGACTCCTCCGATCTGTCTCGATGCTGCCGACGTCAACGACTCCGGCTCGATCGACATCTCGGACCCGCTCTACCTGATCCTGTACCTGTTCATCAGCGGTGCGCCACCCCCCGCGCCGTTCCCGACGGCGGGCCCAGATCCGACCTTCCTCGATCCCTTGGGCTGCTAGGAGGCTGTCGGCTTCCACTGAGGCGGATGAAGAACGGGCTCGGCGCTGACGCGCCGAGCCCGTTTTTTTGAGGTCACGTCTGTCGAACCGCCGTGGTGCGGACCCGCATGCCCGGTGGTGTGGGAGGGGGGCGCCCGTGAGGGCCCCCCCTATCCCGATTGCGATGACGGGTTGTTCGGATGCTCGGCCTCGCTATTGACAAACTCTCTATTTGTTAATACTATTCAGCTTCCGCTGCGGCGGGGGGATGGGCTCATGGGAACGGGCCGGGAGGTATCCAAAATGAGGCGGAAATATCTCTGCGGGATCGCTCTGATCCTGCTCTCTCTCTCCACCGTGATCTCTGCACAGACCGTGGATCCGTACATCCTCTCTCTGACGGATGCGTCGGGTGGGACCGGAGTCCCGCTCGGGATCGACGTCTTCCTCGAATCGAACGCCGGTCAGGTCCAGGGGTGGTCCTTCGGCGTGTGCCACGACGACGAGGTGCTCGAGTACGTCGGAGCGATCGAAGGTCCCGCGACCCTCACCGCGAAGAATGGCGCTCCAGCCGACTTCACCATGGTCAACGAAGTAGTCGGGGGGATGACGATGGGGACGGTGATCTGCTTCACCGCCTGCGCCACGCTCCCCCAAGGGATGTACGAACTCCTCGAGATCAGCTACGTCCCCATCGCTTCGGCGGGGACTTCGACCTCGGTCTCGTTCTGCTCCACCCTCGGCTTCCCGGTGATCCATACGGTGGTCGTCGTCAACGGGGCGAGCCAGATCCCGACGCAGATCTCCGGCACGATCGATGTGGTCAGCCCGAACGACTTGGTGATCGGCACCGCCTACGGTCCCCCGGGGCTGACGGTCTCGGTTCCGGTGCGACTGACGAGCGTCGTTCCGGTCGACGGGATACAGGTGGCGTTCACCTTCGACCCGGCGGTCCTCACCCTCGTCTCGGTGGATCCCGTCGGGCCGGCTCTGAATGCGGACTTCTTCGCTCTCCCCGCAGGTCTCGCCCCCGGTGAGGTCGGATTCGGCTTGGTGATGGACATCTCTCCACCGCTCGACAATCAGCTCCCGAGCGGCGACGACATCCAGATCCTGGATGCTCGATTCGAAATCGCTCCCGGAGCGCTCGCGCCCCTGACCAGCACCCTCGCGTTCGCACCCTCGGTCGGCGCCCCCCCCCTCAGCACCACGCTGGTGTCGGGACAGACGCAGGAATTGCCGAATCTCTTCGACGGTTCCGTCGAGGTCGTCGACTACCGGCCGTTCGTCCGTGGGGACTGCAACCACGACCAAATCGTGAACATCGCGGACGGGATCACTTCGCTCTACTACCTCTTCGTCGGAACCGTCTTTCCGACCTGCCTCGATGCCTGCGATGTGAACGACGATGCGTTCCTCGATACGGCGGACCCGATCACGATCTTCTCGTACCAGTTCTCCGGGGGACCACCCCCTCCTCCCCCTTTTCCCGTGGCGGGAATCGACCCGACCCCCGGCGAAGGGATCGGATGTGACGGAGACATCGACGATCAGTAGTGGCCGAGGGACGCCAAGCCATTCTCCTGCTTGAGGTTGGAAAAGCTGGGAAGAGCGCGCAGGATCACCCTCAGGGGTAGAGGAATCGCCCTCCTGGTGATACAATCGACCCCCGGGTCTGTTCTTTTTCCGCTCTCCACTGGCGCGACTGCGTGGCGCAATTGCGTGGCGCGACTGCAACTGAGTCTTCGCATCTGGGCAGATGCCCCGAGGGTCCTCCTGGCCCTCTGTGCCGATGTGGAGAGAGCCGTTGTGGAGAGGCCCCGAGGCACGAGGAGGTCCTCGGGGGAGCCAAGACCCTCAGCGGTGGTGCTGACCCCCGATTCTGGAAACCCAGTGATCTGGGTCATCGGCGGCTGCGCGTCCACCATCTGGGTCATCTACGTACGAGGAGTATCGCCCATGACCACGAAACGACGTGGCCTGCTCGCCGCCCTCGCGGCGATCTGCTGCACCTGTGGCATCACACTTCCGACCACCTCCGTTCTCGCCGCCGACGTGTTCCGACTCGGCACCACGAGCGGGAACGCCGGTTCGATCGGGGTCGAGTTGCCTCTGACCGCCACTCACGACGTG
>JAQBGV010000002.1:0-10248 GCA_032128395.1 Planctomycetota bacterium
GGGAAACGCACGGAGGTCGCGTTCTCCCCACGCGAGGAGTTGCAGGACCGGCCCGGTGAGATCGACGCGGTGGATCTCGGCGATTCCTTCCGCCGGCCTCGATCGCTCTTCGAGCTCGCTCCAGAGTCGGATACACACTCCTTCTGAGAGTCGCCCCGCGCGACCGGCGCGCTGGTCCGCCGAAGCGATGGCGATCGGTCGGAGTTCCAACCGATCGAGGCCCACCGATCGATCGAGCCACGGCACGCGCGCGAGGCCACTGTCGATCACCGCGGTCACTCCCTCGACCGTCACCGAACTCTCCGCGACGTTGGTCGAGAGGATCACGCGGCGGCGAGTCCCGGCGCGCAGCGCCCGGCTCTGGTCCGCGGGAGGGAGTTCTCCGTGCAACGGGAGCACTTCGAAGTCGCGGGACGCGGCGAGCCCCGCGAGAGCCCGCTCGGTGTCGCGGATCTCCCCGACGCCCGGGAGGAAGACCAGGACATCGCCGTCCCGTGCAATCATGAATTCAGCGACCGCAGAGGTGATCGCATCCTCGAGGCGCGTCCCCTTCGGGGGCGGTCGATGGAACACCTCGACGGGGAAGAGCCGACCCGGGCTGTCGATGACCGCTGCCCCCCCGAGGAACTGCGCGAGGGGAGCGGGATCGATCGTCGCGCTCATCGCGACGATGCGCAGCTCGGGGCGCGCCTCCGAGCGGAGGCGACACGCCATCGCGAGAGCGAGATCGCTGTCGAGGGTCCTCTCGTGGAACTCGTCGAACACCAGCACCTCGATCCCCTCGAGGTAGGGATCGCGCCGGAGCATCGCGACGAGCATCCCCTCGGTGACCACGAGGATCCTCGTCCGCGCCGACTCGGCCCGCTCGAACCGGATCCGATAGCCGACTTCGCCGCCGAGGGACCACCCCCGCTCCTCGGCGATCCGCGCCGCCGCGGCTCGCGCGGCGATCCGGCGCGGCTCGAGCATCACGAGTTGCCCTTCCCCCGCGAGCCCAGCCTCGAGCAGTGCGGGGGGGACGCGGGTGGTCTTGCCCGCTCCCGGAGGCGCGACGACGACCGCGGCCCCCCGATCGCGGACCGCCGCGGCGACCTCAGGGAGAAGTGGATCGATCGGGAGTGCGTTCGGGATCAGGGGATTTCTCCTCGGGGAGGATGACTGCGGGACCGAAATTATTCATCATGGAGAGACGAGTTGCCCGGGGCTGGAATGCGCCTCCCTCCGGAATTCGTTCGAGGAGACGCACCGATGGCCCAGCGACGCTCGACGGAAGGTCGGTCCCCCAGAGCGCCGGAAACGGCCATTCGGGAGATCGTCGAGCGTGCCCGCGACGACGGTGTGCTCGACGACCCGCAGGCCAGCGAGCTGCTCACCCTGTTCGGGACACCTCCCGGCGGCGGTGGATCCGGCCTCGATGACGACGCTGCCGGTCGGTTCGCGCACGCTACCCTCGAGCTCCTCGAGAAATGTCTCTTCGATCCTGTGCTGGACCGGCGACCGTTCGTGAACCCCCTTGTACAGGAGGAGCTCGATCGACTCTCCGAAGAACAGAGCGAGTCTCCCTGGCGACTCTCCCAGGTCTCCGATACGGAACGACGGGGAACGGACCGCCGGTTCACCTTCGGGCAGGTGAAGACGCGCCCCGATGACCCCCTCGATCCGTCGTTCTTCTGCGGGTCGTGGCTCGCCGAACGCAGCGGGGAGGCGGGTCCGATCGTGTTCGTCATCAGAGCGGAGGCGATCCCACAGAGCGTCCTGTGGACTCCGATCCAGAAGACCGGAGCAGAGCGAGCGCAACTCGAGAAGCGAGTGCGCGACCGCGGCCCGCACGCCTCGATCCTGCAGGTGGAACCGACCTCGCCCCTCGGGGGCTGGATCGCGGGCCTCGCCGGCACGAATCGCATCGGGCAGCACAAGGGAGAGATCCCCCTCGGCGTCCTCGCCGAAGCGGTGCGGAGAACTCTGGAGCCCCGCGGTCTGACGCATCTCCTCCTCGGGATGAGTCGCAGGGACCCGACGACCCGCCCCTGGCACACCGGCGCCTTCCTCAAGCGTCTCGGCGAGAGCTGCCACTTCGCGTGGGAGGGTCTGGCGATCGACGCGAGCACGGACACGCTGGTCAGAGCAAGGTGCACGATCGCCCCGAACGCGCGAATCGTGCGCATGCCCTAGCAGTCCGTCGAATGCGTGCTTCCGATCCGAGCGATCGATCTCGGACGGAATGACTTCTTAAACGGGCTGCCAGGGGTGGGGACTGGCTCGCGGCTCTGCCGTGATGCCTGTCCCGGACGATGGCCTGGTTTGACAGCGCTGGATCAGCAAGCGCAGGCATCGGCGCGGTGCGCCGAGCCTTCCCAAGCATTTCACGGCCGGGGCGCGGCCCCCTACCGCAAGACCGCCCCCACCAAGATGCACCCACAGGTGACGCCGCCCTCCGCCTTCGCGAGTTCACCCTGTGGCACCGGGACCACCCGAATTCCCATCCCCCCCAAGCGCGCCCTCGTACGCGAGAACCGTTCGGCGTAGATCACCGCGTCCTCGATCCGCAGCGCATTGGCCGCGAACGGCTCCCGCGGGTCGACTTCGATCGTTTCGAACTCCGCGAACGGCGCCAGATCGATCCAGTCGCGATTCGCGAGCACCACGCCCGGCGCGACTTCCGTGATCGCGCTCTTCAGATGCAGGCACCCCCGCACCTCGACCGGGATCACCTCGAGCCCGCTGGCCGAGACGATCTCTCGCAACTGCTCGATCCCCGCGTCGTTCGTGCGTGCGGAGCGCCCGACGAAGAGTCGATGGTCGATCCGCAGGACATCCCCGCCGTCGAGGGTCCCCGGTGGTTCGATCGCTTCGAGTCGGCGATGCGCGGAGAGCGCTTCGGCGACCGAGGCGACCTCGAGTCTCCGACTGGGCTCCCCAGGTCTGGCGAGAATCGCGATCTCGTCGAGCACCACCGCGGTGTCTTCGACGAAGACCGCGTCGGGGAGCTCGGGCGCGGCGGGGAGGCGGCGGACCTCCACTCCGAGCTCCGTGAGGGCGCGCTCGTAGGCGTCGTGCTCGATCCGAGCTATTGCGAGGTCGATCGGTTCGCGGTGGAGATGCGTCAGCGCACAGCGATCGATCGCCTCCGGCACTGCACGAGTCAGCGCGATCGTCGCGCGCTCGCTCACCGGCTCGCCAAGAGCGCGCCGAGACCGGCGATCCCGAGCCCACCGAGCGCCGCGAGGGTGATCTTCCACGCGCTCCACGGCCGCGTTCCCTGCACTTCCCCGGTGACCGCGTTGATCACCATCTGGTAGGTCTTCTGCTGGTATCGGTAGCCGAGGCTCCAAACCGGCAGCAACAGGTGCTTGAAGGTGATCGCGTCGTAGCGCGAGTTCACGCTGTGAATCCGTTGGGTATCCCCTCCGATGCGTCGGCGGACCTCGGCGCGGATCGCTTCGTCGATGAGCACCTTCGCCTCTCGAAACCCCTGCTCGAGCTCGACGTCGTATTTGCGCGCGAGGAAGCCCGCGATCAGCCGTTGGTCGTACGGCTGACAGAGACGGAGCGGCCACGGCTCGAGCTTGCGGAGCAGCTTCGTCGACAGGGACGCCGTGCCGACCACCAGCACATCATCGAAGAAACGCTGGAACGATCCGGAGGCGGGATACCACCGGGTACGTCGCTGGGTGCTCTTGTGCTTCCCCGACCCGGTGCTGACGTAGTAGTGCTCCCCGCGCTGGCCGACGTAGTGGCTGAAGGTCAGCGAGTCGTAGGTCCAGAAGGGCAGGTACACCCCGCCGAACTTTCCACCCACCCCCGCCCGCTTGAATTCGTTCGGCGCGAACCAGCGCGACTTCACCCACTTCCGGAGGTACTCCCTCGCCTTCTCGCGCTTGACCTGGAACGGCAGCACCCCGTCGACCGGGAGGATCTCCTCGACCTGTTTCGCCGCATCGACCTGCACCGGCTGGCCGCAGAACGCACACTCGCTCGAGACGAGGGAACCGATGAACATCACCGTCGCACCGCAGGAGTCGCAGGTGACCTCCTGAGCCGCGACCCCGCTCTCCGAGCTCTCGTCCCGGGCGCGACGCTTCTCCCTGAGCTCCCGGGCGTGGGCAAGGGTTGCCGAGAAATCATGCTCCTCGACCGCCGCGTCCTCGGAGATGTCGATCTCCTTCACGTGGCCGCAGTAGGGGCAGACGAGGCTCTGAGCGCCGATGTGGAAACGGAGATCGGCCCCGCACCCCTCGCAGGGGAAGACCCGCCCCTTCCCCTCGTCGATCCGCTGGCCGGCGTGCCCAGTATCGGCGTGCCCAATATCGGCGTGCCCGGCATCCGCACCGTCGCCGAGATCGAGCTCGGGGACCGTAGGTGGCGTGCGTTTCGGCGGGCCTGGGGTCATGGAGGGTTCCCTCTCGCAACGGTTCCTCGAGGGGAGCATTGTGAGCAGAGGACCGCGGACGGGCAACGCCCACTGTATCTGCTCCCCCTCATCGCCTCGATCCGGCAGGATGGGGGGGGAAGGGGGACCGGCACGGTGGCGACGCAACTGCTGATGGTCGGGCTCGGCGGGGCGATCGGGGCGATCGCCCGCTACGGCCTCTCCGGCTGGGTGCAGCGGTCGGTCGACACCTTTCCGCTCGGGACCCTGACGGTGAACGTCCTCGGGTGCCTCGTGCTCGGCGCGATGATGACGCTCGTCGAGGAACGCTCCGCCCTGTCGCCGAACACCCGGCTCTTCCTCGGAATTGGATTGCTCGGGTCGTTCACCACCTTCTCGACCTTCGGGTTCGAGACTCTCGAGCTGCTGCGCGACCGCGAGTACACGAGCGCTCTCCTCTCGGTGGGGGGAAACGTGGGGGTCGGGCTGGTCGCGGTGGTCTTGGGGCGCACCATCGTGCGCGCCTCGTTCTGACGCCTTGGAGCGGGAGGAGTCCCTGGATGAAGATCGAGGGTGAAGGACAACGGCTCCGCGTCTACTGCGGAGAGACCGACCAGGCCGACGGAAAGCCGATGGCCGAGACGATCGTCCTCCTCGCGCGCGAACGCGGCCTCGCCGGAGCGACCGTGTTCCGCGGTTCGATGGGATTCGGCGCGAACAGCCGCATCCACACCACCAAGGTCCTCAGGCTCTCCGAGTCGCTCCCGATGGTGATCGAGATCGTCGACCGCGAAGATCGGATCCAAGGTTTCCTCCCCCAGGTGAAACGGATCCTGGCGGAGGGTTTGATCACCGTCGAGCCGGTGCATGTGATCACGTATCGGCATGGCCGGTAGGGAAAAAGTTCGCTCTTTCTCCGCCAAGCCTTACAGATAGAGATCGAACCGAACACTCTTCCCCTCGAACCGATGATGCGGTTCCAGCCCCTCCACGATCGGCCGAGCGTGCTTCGGGCGCTTCACCACGATGCGTCTCGGGGTCGCGGCCCGCGCCGCTCCGAAGAGCGCCGCGTCCGCTTCGGTGTCCCCGCCCTCGCCGAGAAGGGCCTGGAGGATCTGCGCTTCCTTTCTCGCGCGGGCTGATCCGCGCGCCGGGAACATCGGATCGAGGAACACCACGTCCGGGGCAAGCGCCTCGGAGGGCGAGATCTTCGCCAGCGCTTCGATTGCGTCCGCTCTCCGAAGTGTGCATCGCTCGCGAGCCGCCGCCCCGAGTTCGTCCTCGCCTTCCCTGACGCGGGCGAGGCCGTCGGCAAAGAGCGCGTGCACCACGGGATCACGCTCGAAAGCGATGACGATCGCTCCGAGCGCGGCGAGACGGACCGCATCGCGGCCGAGACCTGCGGTGGCATCCCACACGACCGGCCGTTCTCCCTTCGCCAGACCCACCGCCCGGCCGAGAAGCCCCTTCCTGCCCTCCGCGAGGCGGCGGGCGAACTCCGCGGAGCGGAAGTCCACGGTGAGTGCGCCGGGGGCATTCGCTCCGAGTGAGCGAATTCCGAGTCGGCCCCGGAGGTCGCGCTCGAGGACGAGGCCTTCCTCGGGGGGCGGATCGGGGAGGGGGTCGCCGAGCTCGGGGGAGAGTTCGCCGACCGAATAGCGCGGGAGGGGGGGCATGGGGGGATGATACGGGACTGCCTCCGCACTGCGGAGGCAGTCTCAGCCGCCACTCGGCCGGGACCTCGCCGCCACGGGACCGAACATGGGTCAGGCACACCCGTGGCGAGCTGGTCCGCTCGCCGATCGAGGATCGGAAACGGGACCGTTCGCGATTCTGCTATCCTCCCCCCCCATGCACCTCGCACCCCTCGACTGGCTGGTGATCGGCGGCTACTCGGTGCTCGCGATCGGGGTCGGCGTGTACTTCTCGCGCCGGGCCGGGTCGAGCCCCGACGAGTTCTTCCTGTCCGGCCGATCGCTCCCCTGGTGGATCACCGGCACCTCGATGGTCGCGACCACCTTCGCCGCCGACACCCCGCTCGTCGTCACCGGGTGGGTCCGCGACCACGGGATCTGGAAGAACTGGCTCTGGTGGTGCTTCGCGGTCGGGGGGATGCTCACCGTCTTCATCTTCGCGCGCTATTGGCGACGAGGTGAGGTGATGACCTCCGCCGAACTCTCCGAACTGCGCTACGGCGGACGCGAGGCGAAGGTCCTTCGGGGGTTCCTCGGCATCTATCACGCGGGACTGAACAATACGATCGTGCTCTGCTGGGTACTGCTCGCGGCCGCGAAGATCCTCGACGTGCTGTTCGGGGTCGACAAGGGGTGGGCGCTCCTCCTCGGCAGCCTGCTCGCGCTCAGCTACTCCCTTCTCGCCGGGTTCTGGGGGGTCGTGATCACCGACCTTCTGCAGTTCACGATGGCGATGGTCGGGGCGGTCTGTTTCGCGGTGATCGCGTGGAACGCCGTCGGCGGACTCCCCGACATCGAGTCGTCGGTCGCCGCCCTCGGGGAGTGCGGACGCGATCTGCTGCGTCTCGTACCCCAAGCCGGCGCGGATTCGCCTCTCGATCCTCTCTTCTGGACCGTCCCCGTCGCCGCGCTCGCGGTCTATCTCGGGATCGCCTGGTGGGGGACCTCGGGGATCGACGGCGGCCCGGTGGTCATCCAGCGGATCGCGGCGAGCCGATCCCCGCGCGACGGACTCTTCGCGGCGCTCTGGTACAACATCGCGAACTACGCGCTCCGGCCGTGGCCGTGGGTGATGGTCGCCCTCGCGTCACTCGTCGTGCTCCCGAACGTCTCGATCGATGCGCCGGTATCGGGCACCGTCACCGCGGTCGAGGCGACGGGGGAGTTTCCCAGCTCGATCACGATCACCGGCGACGATGGGGGGGTGACGCAAGTGTCCCTCGACCCGCTCGCGGCGTGGGGAGACCAACGCCCCACGCTACCGGACGACCTCGTCGGTCAGAAGTTCGAGATCGGTGCGTCCGTCGTCTCGACCGACTCCGAACGCGCCTACGTGGTGATGATGGTCCGGTTCCTCCCCGTCGGGCTCCTCGGGCTGGTCGCCGCGTCCCTCCTCGCCGCATTCATGTCGACGATCGACACCCACGTGAATCTCGCCGCCAGTTTCTACGTCAACGATCTGCACCGACGGTTCATCGCCCCGGGACGGAGCGATCGGCACTACGTCTGGGCCGCGCGGTGCGCGAGCGTCGCGGTCCTCGCGCTCGGGGCTCTCCTCGCATACGAGTCGGAGTCGATCAGCGGACTCTTCACCTTTTTCCTCGCGTTCCTCGGCGGCGTCGGTCCGATCTACCTGCTGCGCTGGCTCTGGTGGCGCGTGACCGCGGTGGCCGAGATCACCGCGATGGTCGCCTCCAGCCTCTCGACCGTGTTCCTCAGTTTCACGAAACTCCAGGGATGGGTCCTGGGAGCGCCGATCGCGTGGAGACTCGGTCCGCTCTCCCCGGAGGGAGTGCTCACGGGCGAGGGGCGCCTGCTGATCGTGGTCGTCTTCGCCGGAACGTGCGCGCTGCTCTCCTTGCTGGTCCGCCGCGCCCCCGACCCGGCGCGTCTCGTCCCCTTCTACGAGCAGATTCGCCCGATCGGCGCGTGGGGACCGGTGCGCGCACTCGCATCCACCGGACCTCGTCGAGGTGAGGGAAGCACGACCGTCATCGGAGTGGTGAGCGGGCTCGCCCTGACCTATTCCCTCTTGTTCGGGATCGGGTTCGTGATCCTCGACCGCACGAACGCGCTCGTCGTCGCGGTTCTCATCGCACTGGTCTCGAGCGTCGGCGTGGTGCACGCCTGTCGACGACTCGCCTCGGGGACGAGCGAGCAGACCCTTTGAAACCCGGTCGGAAGTTCCAGTTGCGGCTCGCACTCCTCCTCGCTCTCGCCCTCTCCGGATGCTGCTCCCCGGAACCGATCGCACCGCTCGACCCCTCGATTCTGGCCCCCGGGGCGGCCGAAGAGGCGGCATTGAGCGAGCGATTCCGCAAGATGCGTCTTCCGTTCGAAGGGTTCGCTGCCGTCGAGCCGGAGGGGGAGTGGCGGGTGGGGGACGAACTTCTCTACGGGGTGGAATACTCCGATGGCGACGAGCGCGACGCCTGGATCCTCGGGCTGCGGGTGATGAGTCGCCCCTTTCCCGTCGGGGAGCTGATGGTCCTGCTCGGAAATGATTCCGAGGAGTCGACCGTCTCGGTGCATCGGGGCGCGCAGTTCTCCATCGAACTCACCGATTCGCGGGGAAGGGTTCATCGATTCACCTCCGACTCGATTCTGGTCGCGGCGAGCACCTTCGACGAGAGCGGGGAGCAGCTCGAGCAGAAGATCTCGGTGGTGCCGCAGGCCTACCTCACCGGGGGATTTCGCGAAGCGTGCGAGCTCTTCCGCGACGGCGCTTTCCCGGCGGGCTCTGCCGACTCGCTCTCCGAAGATGAAGTCGGGCGTTACGGAGAGGCACTCGCCAGCGCCCTCGCCGCGATGCTGACCCTCTTCCGCACGCTCGAGCAGAACGAGGCGATGGCCAAGATCCTCTGGAAGATCGTCGACCGCCCCTCGGTCTTCTCGGTGATCGTTCGGGGCGGCGCGACCGCGAACCTCTCCCCGCGCTTCGAGCTGAGCGAGGTCGAGACGCGAGATCTCTCCGGCCGCCCCCCCCACGCCGTCGCTCACCGGTTCCCCATCGACATCGACGTCAACGGCAAGGCCGCGCTTCGTGCGCTCTTGAGTATTGTTGACAGCGACTGCCCCCTGCGCGTCGGAGCGGGGCTGCTAGCGATCGATGGTCAACACCCACGCAACCCGGATCGTCGCGTTCGGGTCCGGCTGTTGGCAACCCGTCGAGGGGCGGAAGTGGGCGAGCAAGAAAGCACGCCCGCGGGGGAAATTCTTGCGCCTCGGAAGAACGATCGCTGACCCCCTAGAGTCACCACTCGATCGACTCGAATGGGATGTAAGTCAGCGGGAAAACTCCGCCACCTACCAGCGGCCCGTGCAGGTTCTGGTCCTCCCCCTGCACTTCTTGCCTCGCTCTTCCCATCCTTGCTCGCCAGCCCTCGGAAATCCCTCGATCGAGGCGTCACAGATCGGCGGTGCCACCGGCGCTTTCTATGCCTCTCTTGTAGGACTAACAAAGCATTTTGTAGAGTCTCTTGTTGAGAGCGTTGTCACATTGCCTATTGTAGGAAGACCTTCGATGTACTCATGTCATCGAGGGCTATGAAACTGTCGCTCGGACTGGAAGGACTGTCCCTCTGGTCCGAGGCGCGAAGGGTGGACTCCTATGCCGAGTATCGAACTCGGCCCGACCGCGCTTCACCGCACGGATGGGATGGGATGGGTTTCGCACTTCGATCTCGAGGAGCTCGACCGGGACTGCGGAATCCGGTCGAAGGCCGTACCGATGCGTGCGGTCTGGTCGGTCAACGCCGGCCTCATTACCGCTAGAGGGTGTGTGTCAGAATGCGGCTACAGATCAGTGGAGCGAGGGAGGTCCTGCGGTTCGCCGGAATGTCCCCGTTCGCTCTCTTGTGTGGTCTCGCCATCGTCTTGGTCCTCGGTTCACCGGCCCGCGCGCAGGTGACGTCCGGGCCGCTCGACGGCGAGATCGAGTACATGTTCCTCGACGACCCGAACGACGTCTGGTCCTCGGGAAGCATCGTCGTCTCCGGGCTCACCGTCGTGATCCCCCGGAACACCGTCATCCTGCTCCCCGCGAACTGGCTGAGCCTCCAGCAGATCTTCGAGCAGGCCCCGCCGGAGTGTCTCGCTCTCGGCGAGAGCGGTCTGGCTCGCGCCGACTCGTGCCGCCGCGGCAAAGGGGGTGGATTCGCGCACATCCTCGCCAACCAGATGCCG
>JAQBGV010000003.1:0-29677 GCA_032128395.1 Planctomycetota bacterium
GCGCTCGCGCGGCTCCTCGCCTCCGCCGATCTCTATGTCACCGCCGGTCCCCACGAGACTTTCGGCCTGTCGGTGGTCGAGGCGCATGCCTGCGGACTTCCCGTGGTCGGTGTCCGGGCGGGGGCCCTGGTCGAGCGTGTCCCACCGAGCGTCGGGCGTCTCGGCGAAGAGGACAGCGCGGAGGAATTCGCACAGAACATCCAGACGATCGCCTCGGAGGACCTGTCCGCGATCGGTGCTCGAGCGCGCCAGCTCATCGTCGAGAGTCTCTCGTGGAAACAGACCTTCGAGACGCTGCTCGGGATATACGAGGACACTCTGACATCGAGATTCCGCGGGGAGTGAGGGGAGAGCGATACGCCCACCGGCGAACTGCGGCAGCTCGTGACCCTCGAACGCGTTCTCCGTTTGGGAGTTTTGTGATGCCGCGAGCGGCTCAGTCACCGCTGAGAGCGTCGAGCATCCCAGCCAGCGCCGATACGACGCGAGACATCTGGAGATAATTGAGCTTCTCTGGGGTGTCCTCGGGAGTGTGGTATTCGCGGTAGCGGAGGTACGCGGTGTCGGTGACGGTCACCCCGGGGTACCCCTCTCTCCAGAATGACCAGTCATCGGACCACGCCACGCGCGGGGCGAACCGAGGGACCGGGATCCCGACGACGGGGAAATCGGTCGCTCCCCGGAACCCTTCTAGCATCGCATCCAGGAACCTGCGCGAACCCCAGCTCGCGAGAAAAGCGACGAAGTCCCCCGGGGCGTCCGTGTCTCGTCCGAAGAGGGGCGCAAGCCGTTGCGATCCGATCTCGCTGGTGTAGCAGCCGAGGGTCTCGGGGGTGAACATCCCGACGATGCGCTCTCCGCGCGCGCGACACCCCTTCGCGTGAACCCAACTCCCCATCTCCGGTGAACGAAAGAAGGGGGGCTCTTCGTTGACGAACGCGACGAAACGGATCGTTCTCTCAGTCACTCGATCGGCGAAGACGCGGGCGAGTGCGAGGGTCGCCGCGACCCCACTCGCGTTGTCGTTCGCTCCCGGGGTCCCCGGAAAGGCGGGATCGGGTTCGCGACCGTGCATGAACTTCATCCCGCAGCGAGAGTCGTAGTGCGAGCCGACGACGATGATCTCGTCCGGACGCGATCGTCCTCGTCGCTCCACCACCAGATTGCGAACCGGAACCTCGCGGGCGAGAAACTCCTCTCGATGGACTTCGTAGCCCAGGTCGTCGAGGGTCGTCCCGATCCACTCCTCCGCCGCGCGGAGCCGATCGACGCGCCAGATGTTGCGTTCGCCGATCCGGCCGGCGAGCTCGGTGACCGAGTATTCGAGCTCGGGAGCGAGCAGTGTCGGTTCGAGGGAGGGATCGAGTAGTCGATCGAGTCCGGCCATCTCCTCGCGCTCACTCCCCTGGGAACGGATGGTCGGCGTGGATCCCCGCCGCGATCCGGGCTTCTCTCCGCGCCGCTTGGAGGTGGCCGAGCCCGGCGAATGCATGAGAACAGCCGCGCGAGATATTGCCCTTGCGAAAGCGCTTTGCTGCGGTCTGGTAGTGAGCGCTCGCCAGCGCCGTCTCGTCCGAGGCCCGCTCGAAACATGCCGCGACATCGGCTGCCGTCCCTCGGGGGATCTCGTCGTGCTCGTACTCGTCTTCGCCCGGCATTTCGTCATCGGTTTCGTGATGGTCCGCGTCGCCCTCTTCCTCTGCCTCCTCTTCGTTCCCGCTCTCGACCTCTTCGATCTCCCGCCGAGGGGAGCCGACGAACTCGAGCGGGACGCCCTGCTGCCGATCCTCCTCGTAGGAGATCAAGATTTCGCCGATCCGCCGATTTCGAATCAGCTCGGTGAAGGAGAGATAGATCTGATAGCCGGCATACAGGCCGAAACCGATCACGGGCGCCGCACGATCTCCCCACGTCCGGGCGAACCAGAAGATCGTCGCGCAAGGGATGAGGATCGCCGCTTCCCGGACGATCCGGACGCTGACGCTGGTCTCTCTCGGGCTCTGGAGACTCGCGATCGCGAGTCGGTCATCTGCATCAAGTTGGAGCATGTCCTCCTCGTTCCGGATAACAGGTGGGAACCCCCCGAGTGTCCCCGATGGGAGGCCTCTCAGGAAGGGACCGGCCGGAACGGAGCGAAGGGCATGTCCCGGACCCCCGCCGGCGCTCCGATACTTCCCCCTCATCTGCGAGACGGTCCTTCACCGATCACGATGATCCCAGTGATTGGAACCTCCTCGGAACCTCAGTCCTCGGGAAACAGCGAGAACACACGATCGTCGGAGAGGTGGAGTTGGCCGCCGACCAGTTTCCCAGTCTCGGCATCGATCGTCACGAGTCGTGCGGTGACCACCCCCGACCCACGACTTCCCCGGACTCGATAGACGAAGTCGTGGTCTCCCTCCGTAGCGCCGGTCTCCACCAGGTCGATAGTGAGGGACTGGATCGTGCCGATGTGCTCCTTTATCACCGGATTCGACCCGAGGGCGGCTGCCGCCTGCTCTTTGAGTGCATTCCAGTCGAGATAGCCGAGGACCCCGATCGACGCGACGATCAGCACGGCTCCGCCGCCGAAGACGGCGAGCAGAATCAGGGGAAGTTTCGACTTCGGTGCGGGCTCGTTCACATCCACGAGGTTCCTCCTCGACGCGGGCTCACGAGAACCCCGGCCGGAGTCCGGTCCGGCCCCCGCACCATTTTCGCGCAAGTTGTTCTTGCGCACCATCCGATCAATGGCATGATTCCACCGCGCTCCACAGGAGAGAGCCCTCTCCTCGGCGCGACTCATCCCATCGCAGGGGTCATTCCCTTGCACCCCTTGCACGGGATGCTAGCTCTTGTCTGGAAGGAGGCACTGATGATCCGCACGCATCGTATCGCCGTGCTGAAAGACGCTGTGCTGTCACACGTCACGCCGACGGACGAAATGCCGTCTGGCGTCACGCAGGCCTCCTTCGCTGAGACTCTCCCTCTTTCGGCTCTTCCTTGTCCGGCTCCGCTCGGAGGCTCAGCGCCCACCGGCGCATGAGCTGACCCGGTCGAGTTCGACCGGAATCCACGAGCGGGATCCACGACCGGCGGGATCCACGAAACGGGGCTGAGGGCGCGTCTCACGGCCGAGCACACGGTCTTCAGGGGCCCCCACAGGACTTTCCCACGGGGCTTCCCCACGGAGACCGAGCACTGCGCAGTGCGGCAACATCCATCCCACTCGATTCCAAACCGGAGCGGACCGACGGTCGGTCCGACGCCGACTTCATTCCACCTCCTCGGAAGGAGAAACACGTGTCGAGAGCAGTTCTCAACCGCCAGTGCGATATCGCGGCCTACGGCGGCCGCACGGACGGATTCCTGACCACGATCGAACGCTCCCGTGAGGGAGCCCGAGAACGATGGAGAACACGATGGCGATCGAGCTGAGTGTCGTTCGAGAGAAGCGGCGAAGCGGCTGGATGGCGATCGCGAGGGCGCTCTGGCCCGGGATCGCTCGCAGTTCGCGTCTGGAGAGACGCGGCTTCTTCTGCCTTGAAGAGAGACGCCGCTTCCAATCGCAGTTGGACGCGTGGCGCAACCCAGGAGCGAGGGGAGGTCCGTTTTGATCCGCAGGATTCCGCAGCGCGGGACGGACCACTCCGAGGAGGGCGACTCCGAGGACGAAACCGCGGGGTGGCATGCGTCTGTCGCTCCGGCGAAGATCGGAGTCCGCCTCCGGTGCGGGCGACTCCGCGCCGGCGAACAGAGATACGGTCCCCCTCCCGTCGGGGACGAACTCGGCGTGGGAGGTCTACCATGACCGGTGAACACCGCGCAGAGAACCAGCCTCGGAGCGAGCGTGGCGCGATGCGCATGCTCTGGGAGCGCATGGAGGGGGAACGCCTGCGCTACGGGGCCGCCCTCTTGGCGCTGATTCCGAGCGCAGCCCTGCTCTACCTCGCGCCGATGATCCCCAAAGTAGTCCTCGATCGGGTCCTCCCCGAAGCAGAGCCGACCGCCGACGGCGGGGTGAGCGGCGTGCTCGTCGAGGCTCTCGGCGGGCGTGACTTCCTCCGCGAGAACCTGTGGATCGCGGCGGTCTGTATCGTCGCGGTGACCGCGGCCGCGGGAGCTTTCACCTACCTGCGCGGCCGATTGGCCGCGCGGGCGAGCGAGCGCATCGTGCGGCGTCTACGGGATCGTCTCTACGATCACCTGCAGAGGCTGCCGATCGCTTGGCATCACACCGCCAACACCGGGGACCTGGTCCAGCGTGCGACGAGCGATGTCGAGACCCTCCGCCAGTTCCTCGCGACCCAGGTGGTCGAGATCGGTCGCGCGATCGCGATGTTCCTGGTGCCGCTGCCTCTGATGCTGTCGATCGACCCGCGCATGACCGCCGCGTCGGTGTTCCTGATGCCGGTCATCGTCGGATTCAGCTACTTCTTCTTCCGTCGAGTGCGCCGGGCGTTCCTCGGGGTGGACGAAGCCGAGGGCGCGCTGACCGGAGTGATCCAGGAGAACCTGGTCGGAATTCGCGTAGTGCGCGCGTTCGCGCGACAAGAGCACGAGGAGGCAAAGTTCGCGGAGAAGAACAAGACCCACCAGAGCCGAGATCGGCGGTTCTACCGAAATCTCTCGGTGTTCTGGTCGTGTTCGGACCTGCTCTGCTTCGTCCAGCTCGCATTGGTGATCGGCTACGGAGGCTTCCGCCTCGCGGACGGTTCCCTCGAGGTCGGAACCTACTACTGGTTCCTCGCCTCGGTGAACTTGTTCCTGTGGCCGATGCGATTCATGGGGAGGATCCTGACCGAGTTCGGAAAGGCGACGGTGGCGATCGGAAGGATCGCTGAGATCCTCGAGACTCCGGAGGAAACCCAACCGGAGCCGGGGCTGGTGGCCGCGGAGGACGCGAAGGATGCCCGTCGCGGGGAGGTCGGCCGCGAAGACTGGAAGTGGGGGGAGATCGAGTTCGAGAACGTCCGCTTCGCGGTCGAGGGTGGATCCCCGATCCTCGACGGAGTGGATTTCCGGATCAGGGCAGGCGAGACGGTCGCACTCCTCGGACCCTCCGGTGCGGGTAAGTCGACGATCGCTCGGCTGTTGTTGCGGTTCATCGATCCGACCGACGGGGTGATCCGCCTCGACGGACGGGACATCGCGTCACTCCCCCGTCAGAGGATGCGGAGCCGGATCGCGGTGGTGCTCCAGGATCCGTTCCTCTACTCGAAGACGGTGCGCGAGAACATCCACATCGGGCGCCAGTCGGCGACGATGGAGGAGATCGAGCACGCCGCCCGGCATGCTAGCATCCACGACGGAATCGTCGACTTCGCGGACGGATACGAAACGATGGTCGGCGAGCGCGGCGTCACTCTGTCGGGAGGCCAGCGTCAACGGGTCTCGCTCGCGCGAGCGCTCGTCGACCGTACGGACGTGTTGATCCTGGACGATGCGCTGAGCGCGGTCGACACCGACACCGAAGGGTGGATCCTCGACGCGCTCCGCGAGCGGCGGGGGCGACAAACTACGATTCTCATCGCGCATCGGTTGTCGACGCTGATGAACGCCGACCGGATCTTCGTGCTCGATGAGGGTCGGATCACTCAGCAGGGGACCCATGCGGAGCTCTCGATCACCTCTGGGCTCTACGGACGCCTCTGGCGGCTCGAAAGTAGGCTCGAGGAGGAGATGTTCGCCAGCGACGGTGACCCATCTCCAGCTCAGGATCGACTCCAAGGCGAAGCGCCGATCCCGAGTCCTGAAGGGAGCCAGCGATGAACCTGCACGTCGAGGAAGATCACCTCGAACAGCGCGGGCTCGACCTGAAGCTGTGGCGGCGATTTTTGCGTCATCTGGCGCCGCACCGCCGCTCCGTCCTGTGTCTCTGCGCCGGGGGAGCGTTTCTCGCGGCGATCGAGCCCCTGATGCCTCTGACGACGGGGCGGATCATCGACGCGGCGACCACGGGGGCGAGAGAAGATCTCCCGAGGCGGATCGCAGAGTACGTCGCATTGATTTGCTCCTTCGCGGCGGTGGTGTTCATGTTCATCTGGGCTGCGGGAAACATCGCGACCGGAATGGCGTACGACATCCGCCGCCACGCGTTCGCGCATCTCCAGCGCTTGAGCTTCTCGTTCTACGACCGCAAGGCGGTCGGGTGGCTGATGGCGCGGATGACCAGCGACGTCGGGCGGATCTCGGGGCTCGCCCCCTGGGTCCTCCTCGACCTGACATGGGGGACCTTGTACCTCGGCTCGCTGTCGGCGGTGATGCTCTGGCTCGACTGGCGACTCGCACTCCTCGTGATGTTGATCGTTCCACCCATTTCCCTGGTCAGCCTCTTTTTCCAGAAGCGATTGCTCGGTTTTCAGCGGCGCATCCGAAAGACGAACTCCGAGATCACTGCCGCCTACAACGAGGGGATCATGGGGGTGCAGACCACCCAATCCCTCGTCCGGGAGGAGTCGGCGCTCGACGAATTCCAGGGACTGACCGACCGAATGTACTTCTATTCTTCGCGCAACATGATCACCGCGGCGCTCTACCTCCCGGTCGTACTCTCCCTCGGGAGCATCGGAGTCGGCCTTGCGCTGTGGCGCGGGGGGGTGACCATCGGGGGAGCGTTGTCGCCGGGGGAGTTGATCGCGTTCATGCAGTTCGCGGCCCAGTTCTCGATGCCGATCCAGGAGCTCGCCGCACGGTTCACCGACCTCCAGTCGGCGCAGGCCTCGGCCGAGCGCCTGCAAGCGATGCTCGATGAAGTCCCCGCGATCATCGATCCGGACTCGCCGGACGCGGAGCCGTGCGCCGGTGGCGGCGGTCCGATCCGAACGGTCGAATTCCGCGGGGTCGACTTCCACTACAAGGAGACCGAGCCGATTCTGCGCGGCTTCGACCTGACGATCCAGGAAGGGGAGAGCATCGCGCTCGTCGGTGCGACGGGGAGCGGCAAGACCACCATCGCGGGCCTCCTCTGCCGGTTCTATCCACCGACGAAGGGCCAGGTGTTCGTCGACGGAGTCGATCTCACCGAACGCAGCCAGCACTGGTTGCAGTCGCGACTCGGGATCGTGCTCCAGCACCCGCACCTCTTCTCGGGGACGATCCGCGAGAACATCCGGTACGGGAAGCTCTCGGCGACCGACGTCGGGGTCGAGGACGCAGCGAGGCTCGTCGGAGCCCATGAGTTCATCGACAACTTCGAGAATGGCTACGACACCGAAGTCGGGGAAGGGGGCTGCCTCCTCTCGAGCGGAGAGCGGCAGTTCGTCTCGCTCGCCCGAGCGGTGCTCGCCGATCCCGCGATCTTCGTGATGGACGAGGCGACCAGCTCGCTCGACACCGAGACCGAGCGCAAGATCCAGGATGGGATCGACGCGATCCTCGCGGGTCGGATCAGCGTGATCATCGCGCACCGTCTCTCGACGATTCGTCGGGTCAATCGGATCCTGGTGATCGAGAAGGGTCGCATCATCGAGTCCGGGAGCCACTCGGAGCTGATCGGCCGCCGCGGCTCGTACCATCGGCTCTACACGGCGCAGTTCGCCCGCGAGCGAGGGCGCGCGATGATTGAATCCGGGCCCCGATGAGGCACCGTCTGCCGCGTTGCGGGACGCCGCCCATCCTCGACGTCGCGCGGTCACGCCTGCGGTCGGGCGGCACCCCGCGCCTTGTTTCCGAACCCTCCTCGGAGCCCTCACCGGGAGCGGTTACTCCGAAGAGCAACCTGGGGCGGTCTCCTCGGTGCGGAGCCGGTCCCCATGTTGCGAACGGGATGAGTCGTCGTCGCACCGTTGACGATCGGTTCGTTCCCGTCCGGTCCGGTCCGGTCACACTCTTGGCACAATCGGTGCGAGAGCGCGTTCGACCCTCGTGGATGGAGGCGCCGCTCTGATGTCCCGCTGGCCGCGATGCACGAGAGTCGGAGCAGGGTTCACCCTCGCTCTGAGCGCTTTCGTCGCCCTCGCGGCCGCTCCTTCCAACCAAACGCCACAGACCCAAACGCCCCAGACCCAAACGCCACCGCCTCCTCGGCCATCATGGAAGCCGGGCGAGACCTGCGTATCCGGCGGCTGTCACGCCGACCTCCGTGGACAGAATCACCACGGCCCGATCGCCCTTCGGGTCTGCGAGCCGTGCCACGAGAGCGTCGACGGGACGCACGAATTTCGGGCTCGATTCGAGGAGCCAGAACTCTGCCGCTCTTGCCACGAGGGCTTCTTCAGCTTCGATCGGCCGGTGCATGCCCCGAACACCGCTTCGGGAGCATCCGTGAAGTGCACGCAGTGTCACGATCCGCACGGCGGTACCGGTACGAAGTCGCTCCTCCGCGCGAAGGTCGAAGATGGGCTCTGCTTCGGGTGTCACGAACGCGGAGATCTCCTGGGTGGGAAGAAGATCCACGGCGACTCGCTCTTCGGCGGCAACTGCTTGATCTGCCACGATCCGCACTCGAGCGAACATCCCAAGCTGCTCCACCGCTCCGAGTTCGCCCTCTGCTCGACGTGCCACCCGGAGATGGCCCGGCCCGAGGACCCCGAGTTCCGCTGGCACCAAGCCGCGCTCGAGAGCTGCGCCGGCTGCCACGATCCCCACAGTTCAGATCTTCCGAAGCACCTGAAGGCAACGCTCCCCGAGCTCTGCCTCGGCTGTCACGAGGAGCAGGTTCGTGAGCTCGGGGCTGCGCACGTCCACGCGGCCCTCCAAGATCAGAGCGGCGAGCCCACTCAGTGTCTCTCCTGCCACGATCCGCACGCCTCGCGTCACGAGCATCTCCTCGAGGTTCCGCAGCTGGACTCGTGTCTCGGGTGCCACGATCAGCCGATCGAGGTCGCTGGGAGAGCGGCGATCCCCAGCGTGAAGACACAGATCGAGACTCGAAAGCACCTCCACGGCCCTCTCGCCGAGGGGAACTGCGTCACCTGTCACCAGCCGCACGCATCCGAACATCCCCGATTGCTGAAGGGCGAATTCCCGGCGGAGTTCTACGCGCCGTTCTCGGAGGAGCGCTACGCTCTCTGCTTCCAGTGCCATGAAGACGTGGTCGCACTCGCGACGGAGACCCCGGACACCACTCGGTTCCGTGACGGGACGCGCAATCTCCACGCCCTCCATGTCCGAAGCGATGAAAAAGGGAGATCTTGCCGCGCCTGTCACGAGGCCCACGCGAGCAACCTGCCGTTCCTTCTGCGAGAGACGGTTCTCTTCGGCGAGTGGGAGATGCCGATCGGTTTCGAGCCACTCCCCGGTGGTGGCGCTTGCACCCCCGGCTGCCACGCCCACCTCGAATACCATCGCGACGCGAAGTAGTGCCATTCTCTCGGAACGGACTTCTCCTCGGGCTACTCTTCGGGCTCTTCCTCGATGAAATCGTCTCGCGTCGTCGCGATCTCGAGGTCGAGCGCGCGCGCCAGTCGGGCCGCCGCAGCGGGGTGCGGATGGCCGACGAGGGACGCGGCGACTCCAGCGAGGAGCGATGCGTCCGACTCGGCCTGGAAGGAAACCGCGTAGCGAGCAAGATCATCCGCCGAAGCGTTCGCGACCAGCTTCGACGCGGCGCGGCGACGCAGGCCGGCGGCGATCGGTGCGGTCGAGTGGAAGAGCGCAGCCTCGAGGGTTTCCCGGACTGCGGGGTCATCGCCGAGGTGCTCACCGAGCGTGCGAACGCAGAAGCTCGGGACGGACTCCAGACCGGGGCGGCTCTCGTCCGGGAGCTCCTCCAGCGCGGCGAGGAGCCACTCCGCACAGAAGGGCGACGGGGCGTCGTAGCTCGCGCGCAAGATCCCGATGCGCTCCGGATCGGTGGTGTACTCTGCGAAGAGTCGCTCCTGGATCGCCTCGATGTCTCGCTCATCCCGCTGGCGAAGAAGCGCGAGGTACTGCTGGTAGAACGCCACCTCGGTGCCGGACCTCGGCCCTCGGGTTGGCTCGTCGAACTCGAGGGAGAAGGGGGGGGCGAGGACTGCCGGAAGAGAGGGGGAAGAGGTCACTCGTCCGGGAGTGACCCCTTCCGGAGCAGGGGGAGAGACGGCTTCGATCGAGGCCACACCGGACGACACCACGGTCGCTGGGGATGGGCCGCCCCTCCGCTCGAGGGTAGTGCGGAACCAAAGGAACGAGGCGCCTGCTATGCAGGTGAGGACCACGAGCAGTAGGGTTGAGCGGCGTTCCATGCTTCTTCTTCGCAGGGAGATCGAGTCGGAGATCACCAGGAGGCACCTCCGTTCCCGGAGCCTCCGACTCGATTTTATCTCTCCGTTCGTCTCACGCGCGATCACTCGGAACGGTGCATTCTCTCGACTGCCCACTCGCGGTCGGTCCCGTGGCACACGGCGCAGGCCTCGGCCCCGGACGGTGCGGTCTGCCCATCGATGTGCGCCTGGGCCGCATTCGAATCATGGCATGCGCCGCACACCGCTCTCCAGGCGCGAATCGGGATCACCGACTCGGTCGGGTGGGCGCGCTCCGAGGGCTCCATCCAAGCGGTATTGCCGACCCCGTGACACTTCGCACACTCGCGCACGCCCCCCGGCAGAGCGGGGAACTCGATGTGATCGTAGGTGTGCTCCGTGAAGTTGTTCGGGTATGGGGTCGAGCCGAATCCGTTTACGACGTAGTTCGAGGCGTTCACGAGCTCCGCGCCCATGTGGATCTTGTGCAGCATGGTGCGGAAGCTCACGGTCACTTCGGTCACCGGAGCCCCCGGCGCGACGTACGGAGCGCGGTCCTCCGCCCCCAGATTTCCGTGGCAGGCGATGCAGGTCGTAAAACCGCGCCTCGAGCCTCCATGGAAGAAGACGTCTTCGTGACAGGTCGTGCAGTTCTCCCCCGACGAGATCAGGTCGTACGGTTCGATCGTCGTCGCCGCTCCGACCAGGAATTGCTTCGCTGCTCCGGGGGAGGTCCCCCGGTAGGTGGTCGTCTCGCCGAAGAGCGGAACGGACAGATTGCGGTAGCCCCAGAGGGTCACGGTGTAGGTGCCACTCGCGAGGGACTTGCCCGCCCACTTGCCCCACGACTCGTCCATCGTCGGGGTGTCGTTGAGTGTCGGCCCGAACTTCGCGGGTACCACGAAGTCGGTCGTGTAGCTGACGAGCACCTCGCCGTCCCCGAACTCGGTCATCTCGTCGATCGTGCCGCTCGGGGCATCGAGGTTGTAGCCCGCGGGATCGACCAGCGTGATGGACACCGGCGTGACGGTCTCGCCAGCGGCGTGAGCGAGAGTCAGCGCGGTCGGGTAGTTCGCGGTGTACGGGGACGAGAACCACAAGCGGTTCACTTCGACGGTCTGGATCTTCCGATACTCCTCGGATCCCGTTCCGTCCGCGATCACGATGAAGTCGTTCCGAGCGAAGACTCCGCCGTCGGAGACGTCGATGTAATTCTGGAGCGCAGGGGCGGCCGCCGTCAAGTTCGGCAGCGGAGCAGGGGGAATACTCGCGCCACGGACCCAAACATCAGTGGCCGCACCCTGGACACTCCAGTGGGGGAAGCGAATGGACGTGAAACTCTCGTTCGAGTCCAGGGCGGTGGAGACTCCGACGCGCTCGAACTGGATCCGCTCCGGCAGGAAGGTCGTGTACGGCGGCGATCCAGGGAGCGCGGCGAGCGGGAAGGCCTCGTACAGAACGAGATTCTGATTCGTGGTCGGCCCGGACACGACGGAGAAGAACGAGCCGAGCTGGTTCGCGTCGACCGAGTTGCCCAGGTCGTCGATCATCCCGAACGTCACGGAGATCTTCTCCCCCGGATCGAGGGTTCCATCGCCGTCGTTCGTGCCCGCCTCCGCAACCGTGGTCACGTCGATGTGCAGGCCGGCATTGACCAGAGGATCGAAGAGCGGGTGTCGGTGCGCGTCGACGACGTCGAGGTGGGTCCCCGAAATCTCGTGGCAGAGAACGCACGCCGAGTCGGTCGCCTGCTCCGGCATCGTCTGACCGTTCGAAGTGTAGAGCCCATCGAAGTCGACGTCATCGTGGCACGCCCCGCACGCTCGCCGCGTCGGCTGCGAATAGGCGAGGATCCCCTGGGCGGGAGCGGCGAACGGGCCGGCTCCGTCCGGATCCCCATGGCACTTCTCGCAGTCGGTGACGCCCGTGCGAACCTGGTCCTCGAGACCGCGGATCGTCGCGGAGGCCGCCGCGTACCCCGTGTCCCGAGGCATCGGCAACGCAGCATTCGGCCAGACGGGGAATGCCACCTCGGAGAAGTCGTGGACCGAATTCCCGAACCCGACGATCTGGTACGGTTTCGGGGTCGCCGCGTACTCCCGATCGCCGCCGGGCATCGTCGTCACGCCGAGCACGGAGGGGAGATGGCTGCCGTTGTGGATCTTGTGGATCATCACTCGGAAGTCGATGGTGATATCGGGGGTTCCCCCCGCAGCCGTCGCGACGTTCTTGTCTTCGGCCCCGGAAGTGTGACAGAGCACGCAAATCCGCACGTCGCGGCGCATGTCCCCGTGGATCCGGAGGTCCTCGTGGCACGCGTTGCAGTTCTCCTGCCCGATGACCTCGCGCGGCGTGATCGTCGTCGCTGTGCCGAGCAGGAAGTTGGCGACGGCGCTCCCCGCATCGCGCTTCCCTGCCTCCTCGAAGGTGAAGCTCCACACGAAGTAGAGTCCGAGGGTGTAGGTGCCGGAGATGAGCGAAGTTCCCGCCCACTCCCCGTCCCCCGCTCCGAAAGTGGCGGTGTCGTTGAGTGGCGCGAGGTAGCTGCCGGGGATCGCGGTCGGGAAGGTGTACGAGTGCACACCGGCGGCCACCGGGGCCGCGGTGGCCGCGACATCGGTTCGCTCGACAAGTACTCGCTGGTAGTTGACGGTCGGGCCCGAGACGAGGGCGCGTCCGCTCAACTCGTCGAGGTTCCAGTCCGAGCCGTCATCCTTTTTCACGGTGAAGTGGAAGGTGACGAAATCGCCGACCTGGAAGGTGCCACCGACGCCGCTGGCTCCCTTCACCTCAGTGACCGTCACCGTGATCCCGGGCAGGTCGTCGTCTCGGGTCAGGCCCGAGTCCGTCGGCGCGCCGGGGCCCACCGCCGAAGCTCCGGGAGGACCAGGGAGCCCCGGGGCACCGTCCGAGCCATCCTTGGGCGCACACCCGACGGCGAGCGACACCAGTACGACGATGATCAGAGAGCGGTGGAGCCGCAGAAGACTCGCTGTCCCGCTCGTCAGGGTTGCCCGCGACATGTTCAGCTCCCCTCCATGACCTCCACTTCCGAGGACACAGCAATCGGCTGACCTCAGATGGAAAGACTCGCAAGTGCTGATGGGGTAACCCACTCGGGGCACGCTAGGCCGGCGCTGACCCGCCAATTCTTGGAATGCCGGCCCGCGGATTTGCAACTCTGAGAATGCGGATCGGCGTCGAGAAAATGCGATCTAGCTCGAGCTAGAAGTGGCAGGCCGTGCACTCATCGCCATTGTCGACGTGGGGGAGCGGTGCCCCGAGCCCGTGGCATTGTCGACAGTTGAGCGCCGGAGTATGGCCGGGGGGCATCGGCGCGGCGAGGAGGTGGCTGGGGGTCCCCCTGTGGCAGAGCGCACACTCCCGAGTCCCCGTGAGATGACAATCGATGCAGTGTCGGTTGCGCGGGCTTCCCCAAGCCCCGCGGTGGCTTCGAGGTTCGGTCTCCTGATGGCAGCGATTACAGAAGTCGCTCTGGTGGCAGGTCTCGCAGCGCTCACGGTCGATGCGCGCTTCGATGGAGTGTCCCCTCTGCCGCCAAAAATTCGTGTGGTTCGCCGGTGCTTCGGCCAGGTGACACGCCACGCACTTCGACTCTCGATGGCAAAGGCTGCACTGTTCGGTGAAGTCCTCCGTGGCTCCCGCTCGAGCGATGCGACCGTGCTGCGTCATCCAGCCGAGCGAGTGATTCGGCGGCGGCCAGCTCTCCGAGATCGTCTCGTGGCAGACGCTGCATTCGGCGTTGGCGCCGGCATGGCAGCTCAGGCACTCTGGCTTTCCAATGCGGGTCGGGACGCTGCCCGCACCCAGCTGCCGGGCATCCCCGTGACAGCCCTCGCAAGGAAGCCCTGCCGTCCGATGTCTCGCGTGCGAGAACATCACATCATCCCCGAAGCGCGAGCCCCTCGTCGCCCAGTCGTCGTGGGCCTTCCCGAGGAGAGCCTCGAGCCGTGCCTCGGGGGGAAGGGATGCTTCCTGATCCTCGGCGTGACACCGCCGACAGAGGTCGAGAGTCGGCAGGCCCGCAATCTCCCCGCTCTCGGCCCCGGGGTGGCAGGTGGTGCACGCGAGCTGCGCACCATCGACGTGCACGCGATGGCTGAATCCGCTCGGAGCGGAGCCCCGGATCCCCAATACGGCGCACCCCGCGAGAGCGGCGAGAAGCGCGGTGACCAGGAGTCGTCTGTGTTGCGTCCGTTCCGGCATCGTCTTCCTCAAAACGTATGGGTGAGCCGCAGGGTGACCACGTGGTACTCGTCGAACGGGTCCCGTTCGTACTCATAGCCGATGCGCAACCGGGTGCGCCCGCGCATCGGTCCTTCGACGTTCACGTAGAACGTTCGAACCTGTTGTCGCTCCTCCTCGAGGAGGTAGTCGTATTCGTAGAGGGAGTAGGCAGAACCGACGCTCACCCTCACCCGCCGGCCGAAATCTTGGGAGAGCCCACCCGAGAAGGTCCGCGAGGAATCCCCCGTCGAATCCCAGTCGTCGGCGGTGATGAACCCCCCGGCGCCCTCCCACGGCCAGTCATCGAAGGAGAGAGTGGCAAAACCACGGGAGTACTCGTGGTTGAACGGGGACTCGTCGCTCTGATCCACCAGATCCCTCCGCGCATACCCGACCGACGCAGTGAATGCCTCGCCGAGTCCCTGGTGGACCGCGGCGCTCCACAGGGTGTGCGGTGCGATGTCGTGGAGCGCAGACGAGAACGGATCGAGTTCGGGGGTGGCCGCGTGCCTCGTCGTCGGCTGGTCGTAGAAGAGCAGTTGGACCTGGAGGTCGCGCTCCGGGGCGATGTAGTCCCCCCTCGCTTCGAGATCGCGGCTCGCCCCGTCGAGTCTCGTGTGACTCAAGGCGAGGCTCCACCCCTCGTCGAATCGCTGGGTGAGCGCGATCCCGATCAGGTCGTCCTTCTCCGTCTCTCCCGCCACTTCATCCTCGACGTGCACAGCATCGAGTCGGATCCTTCCACCCCGCCACGGTTCGCTCGACGCGAATCCGCCGGCGATGATGTCACCTCGAGCCGAGGACTCGTACAGGTGGACCGGGATCCCCGCGTACGCCCCGAGGCGCAGTCGGAGGGACGTATCGAGTTCGACCGATTCCACGCGAGCTCCGTCGAAGTGGAACACCTCTGGAGTCTCGTAGAGGAGCTGGCGGCCGATTCGCGCGACCTCGCAGCCGGGGACTTGGTGGAGATCGGCGTGAGCGGAGTAGAGGAGAGTAGTGACGTGCCCCTCGAACGTGTCGAAGATGTCTTCGAACTCATGATGCCCCGCTCGATCCCCCCCCGAGTCGAGGTCGGCGTTCAGCCGAAGGGAGACCGCCCCCGTGACCGGATCCCGGAGGGGGTCCCCCGCCTCGATGGAGACGTACTGATCGATGTCCTGATCACTCTCCTCCCCGGTCCACCGCACTCGGTAGCGAGTATGGAGCGCTCCGTGAAAGGTGAGCGTCGGAGCCGAGGGAGGCTCGGTGGGCTGGGGGACGATCTGCGCGCAGAGGGGGAAGGGCAGGAGCACGATGAAGAATAGAAAGAGCGGCATCGAGGACGCCGACGGCGATGGCTCGAGCCGCCAAGACATCACCCTTCCCTCCCTCCGCCTCCCCTCGACCCCTGTGCTCGAGTGCTCGGAAGGGTCTCGGGAGCAACTGCGCCGCCACTTCGGGGAGGAGTTTCCAGGTCAAGGAGGGACGAAGAGGTGGATGGCTTCTCAGTAGTGAGAACTCAGGGGCGAGAAGTCGCGGAACTGGCGGGCGGAGCCACCCGACAGCCTCCTAGTGTCCTGGATGAAGCGGTGAAGGCCGTCGAAGCGGGTCCAACGCAGCAGACGGGTCCTCAACGGCGGCCGGCGAACTCACTGACCAAGCGCATCTCGGTCAACAGAGCGTGGCCCGCGGTGTAGAGCGGGGCGAGCGGATGCGCGCCGGACTTCAGCTCTTCTTCCGGCGCGGCCTTCGTCAGGAGTCCATCGCGGCTGAGCCAGTGGAAGCAGACCTCGAGCGACGCAGGGAGCGGCGGCTCCACGGTCAGGTCTCCCTGCTCGACGATGCCGTCCGCAGCTTCGACGAACGAGACCGCCGTGAGATGGACGCGCTCGTGCCGCCCGGTGCCGATCACCCCGCCACCGGTCTCGAGATAGAGACTCGCGGTTCCGTCACCCAGGCCGGCGACCGTGGCCGTGCCGTTCGGGAACCCGATCTCCATCGCGATCCCGAACACCCCGTTGCGGGTTCCGGGGACAGGGTCGGGGATTCCGACGGCGCTCGGATCGGTCGCGAAGAGTTGGGTACGGAGGTCACGGTAAACGGAGAGATCCGCCGATGGAGCGGCGGGGATCGCTCGTTGCCTCAAGCGGAGGACGAGGAGAGCGAGCAACAGAAGGGCAGATACGGCCAGGATCACGGGCATCGGGCGGGGCACCCTCTTTCCTCGTCTGACATCGGTCCGAAGCACCTCGGACCTGAACCCGGATCGTGGGGTCTCCTCCCCGTTTTGCCCGTATTGCCCCATCCTCCCCAAATGGTCAGCTCTTCAGCATTTTCTTCCCCTGGCAGAGATTCTTCTTCGAGGCTGCCGTTCTTCCGCAATCGAGGCAGACGAATCGCGGGGACAGGAGAACGTCGGAGACCAGTCGATCGAGGTGCAGCTCGATCTGCTTGCGACTCCACTTGCAGATCGGCTCCTCGAGGAGAGCGGCGACTTTCTTCATCGGGTACTCCGGGATCGGTTCGGGATATGGAGGGAGTACCAGACGAATCGTGGCGGGTCCAGCCTCCTAGCGCAAGCGCCCCTTGCCCGCCGCGTGATCCGCCAGATAGTCCTGAAGCTTCGGGACCTGCGCAGAGCTCAGACCGGCTCGGCGCGCGGTGGCGATGATCTCGTCGTCGGGACGTTTCCCCGCCTCGAGCATCGCCCAGACGAGCGCAGCGCGGTTCCCCGAAGCACAGTGGAGGAGCACCGGACGGGGTGATTGCTCGAGGATCGACCGGACCCTGGCCAGGACTCCGACCTCGACCGCTTCGATCCGCACGGGGACCTGCGCGAACCTCAAGGAGTGCTGCGACGCCGCCCTCCCTTCGTCCCAGGCAATCTCACTCGAGGCGCGGAGCGTGACGACGGTGCGATACCCCATCGCCCCGAGCTCTCCGATCTGCTCCGGGCTCGGCTGCCCCGCGAGTGCGATGTTTCCGACCCGGACGGTCCGGAACCCACTGGGGGTCGACTCGTCCCTCGGGCCACCACCGAGAGCACAGCCGGTCAGAAAGAGCAGCACGATCGGTGCGATGCGGGTCATCGGCTTCTCCCGGCACTCCTTGGATCTTCGGTTCGTCGGGCTTCAGGAATCATCGGGGCTCGACCATAATGCCGGCCGACGCGATCCGGAACCGCTTCTGAGATGCACTCGGGGCCCATCGTCCCCGCCCCCACGACCGGAGGAACACCCCATGGCGGAGAAGATCGTCGAGTGCGTTCCCAACATCTCGGAGGGGAGAGACCTCGCCGTCATCGACGACATCGTAGCGGCCGCGGCCGAGGTCGCGGGGGTCCGGGTCCTCGACGTCGATCCGGGGGCGGAGACGAACCGCACCGTCATCACCCTGGTCGGGGACCCCGAGCCGATCGAGGAGGGGGGCTTTCCGACTGATCGAGCGCGCCGCGGCGAAGATCGACATGCGCCACCACCACGGGGCGCACGCCCGTCACGGCGCGACCGACGTATGTCCGTTCATCCCGGTGAGCGGAGTGACGATGGAGGATTGCGTCGCGATCGCGCACCGACTCGGTGAACGGGTCGGCCGCGACCTCGGAATTCCCGTCTACCTGTACGAACGCGCGGCGCGGTGCGACGACCGCCGCTCCCTCGCCGAGGTGCGGAAGGGCGAGTACGAGGCGCTGCCCGAAAAACTCGCCGACAAGCGGTGGGCCCCTGACTTCGGTCCGGCGAAGTTCCTCCCCAAGACCGGCGTCGTGACGATCGGCGCCCGCGAATTCCTGATCGCCTACAACATCAATCTGAACACCCGACAGAAGGATCACGCCACCGATCTCGCTCAGGAACTCCGCGAGAAGGGTCGTGCGGTGCGACTCGACCCGACCACCGCGTACTACTCGAGCGGCAACCTGCTCCGCTATCGCCCGAGCCAGGAGGTCTGGCCGAGCTTCACCGGAGAGGTGTTCGCGACCCGCGAAGAGCTCGACCGACACTATCGTGAGGAACACGGGACGACGCTCGAGGCCGAGCTCGCTTTCTTCGGCCAAGATTCGGAAAGTCTCGAGGGTGCCTTCGTGATGAAGCGCGGCATGTTCGAGGAGTGCCGTGCGGTCGGCTGGCTGATCCCCGAGTACGGCCGCACGCAGATCTCGATCAATCTCACAAACTTTCGCGTGACGAACATGCACGACGTAGTCGAGGCGGCGCGGCTCCTCGGGCACGAGCGCGGGATCGCGGTCACCGGATCGGAAGTGGTCGGCGTGGTCCCCTACGCGGCGATCCGGAGCTCCGGAGAGTCGTACTTGGAGCGCCAGGGGTCGAGCCGCGGGATCCCGGCGAGCGATGTCGTCGAGACCGCGGTGCAGTCGCTCGGACTCGCCGAAGTCTCCCCGTTCGAGATCGACCGCTCGGTGCTCGGCTTTCCCACCACCGAGGGGGTCCTCACCGGAATGAAGGTGTGCGACTTCACCGATGAAGTCTCCCGCGACTCGGTCGCGCCGGGGGGAGGATCGATCGCCGCCCTCGCGGGGTCGCTCGCGGCGGCACTCGCCTCGATGGTAGCGAACATCACCTTCGCAAAACGGAAGTACAGGAAGCGCCGCCGCGAACTCGAAGAACTCGCGATGGCGGCCCAAGAGGTGAAGGACCATCTCCTCCGCGCGGTCGACGCCGACACCGAAGCCTTCCATAGCGTCCTCACCGCGATGCGACTGCCGAAAGGGAGCGCCGCGGAGCGGAAGTTGCGCGAGGCTGCGATCGAGGCGGGCACCCAGCACGCGACGGAGGTGCCACTGCGGAGCGCCGAACTCTGTCTCGACGCGCTCCGCCTCTGTCGTCGAGCGGCGGAACGAGGTCTCCCGGCGGGGATCACCGACGCCGGGGTCGGCGCACTTCTCGCCCGCGCGGGGCTCGAAGGCGCGCTCTACAACGTGCAAGTGAACCTCGCCGGCGTAAGGGACCGCGAGTGGGCGCGGCGGGTCGAGACCGAGGTCGAGCGTATCCGTCTCAGCGGGGCCGCGCTCGCGGACGAGACCGCTCACCTCGTCACCAGCGCGCTCTCCCGGGGAGACGAATGACCCTACCACCGGCCGTTCTCGTCACCGGCGCATCGGGACTGATCGGCACGGCGCTCCTCGAGCGCCTCCCCGGCGAGGGGTACCGGGCGATTCCACTCTCGCGGACGTCCATCGAACATCCCGTACCCGAGGGTCCCTGGTGGGCTCCGCCCTCGGGCCCGGTCGAGCTCGCCCCCGCGGGTCCGCTGCGGGCGGTCATCCACCTGGCGGGAGCGGGGATCGCGGACCGCCTCTGGACCCGCGGCAGAAAGAAGCTGCTCAGAGAGAGCCGGGTCGAATCGACACGCCGGCTCGCCGACGCCCTCGCCGCGCTCTCCCCCGAACTTCGGCCCGAGGCGCTGATCATGGCGTCGGGAGTCGGAATCTACGGCGACCGAGGGGATGAACTCCTCACCGAGGAGAGCACCCACGGCAGCGGATTCCTCGCAGGGCTCGCGCACGATTGGGAGGCCGCCGCCGACCCGGCTCGCGAGGCCGGGATCCGGGTCGTCCAGCTCCGGCTGGGGATGGTGCTCACCCCCTCGGGGGGAGCTCTCCGAGGGCTGCTGCCGATCTTCCGACTCGGCGGCGGGGGGCCCGTCGGAAACGGGCGCCAGTACGTCAGCTGGATCACTCTCCCCGACGCGGTCGGGGTGATCCTCGCGCTGCTCGGCCGAGAGGAGGTCTCGGGGCCCCTGAACCTGGTCGCTCCCGGGTCTCTCCCCCAGCGGGCGTTCGCCCGCGAACTCGGCCGGGCCCTCCGCCGCCCTTCGATCCTCCCCGCTCCCGCCTTCATCATCAGACTGGTCCTGGGGGATCTCGGTGAGGAGCTGCTCCTGGCCGGGCAACGGGTCGAACCCTCGCGGCTCCTCGCCCTGCGGTACCCCTTTCGGCATCCAGAGCTCCGCACCGCGCTCCCCTCGATCGGGGTGGTCTAGGAGGCTGTCGGGAGACCTCGTTGGCTCGTTCCCCCCGAGGGAGGGAGCGGGAGAATGGGGGCGAGGCTAGGATTTTCTGCCGGAACCCTCCCCTCTGTGCGGGGTTTCGAACCCGGATCGAGGGGGTTCCTCTCTCCCGCCGGAGCGCCACGAGAGTGGCCCAGACAGGAGTGTGTTTTCATGGCCAAGGCCATCCTCATCGTCGTCGCCATCGCCGTCGGTGGCGGGCTCGGCGCCACGTGCCTCCAACTCGCCGGGCGGGTCGGCGATCAAGAGGCCCAGATCGAGCGTCTTCGGAACGACCTGCAATCCCTCCGCGAACAGTCCGATTCCGCCGTCAGCCGGGGGGAGATCTCCCCGGGGTCCTTCGATCTCCCCAACGAGTCTGCGTCGATCACCGGGGCCACCGCGAACGCCGATGAGGAGCTCCGAGACCTCGTCGCTCGCATGGTGAACGATGAGCGGGTCGTGGGTGCGCTCGCAAGGAAGATCGAGAACCGGATCGACCCCTCTTCGGCGCTGGTCGGGACCGCCGCATTCAAGGAGGGGGTCCGCACTTCGATGGAGGAGATCCGCGAAGAGGAGCGGCTGTCGCAAGAGGAAGAGCGGGCCGAGCGGATGGTGCAGCGGACCGAGGATCGGGCGCGTGAGATCGCAGAACGACTCAACCTTCCGCAGCAGACCGCCGACGAGTTGACTCAGATCCTCGTCAGCAGCGCGCAAGCGACTCAAGATTTGTGGGGGCGCCGCGGCGACGACAATCAGCTGCCACGCGGCGAGGTTCGTCAGGTGATGCGCGACCAGCGCAACGAGACGAACGCCCTGGTGCAAAACCTGCTCACCCCGTCGGAGTACGAGCAGTACCAGAAGCTCTCCCAGGATCTCAACCCGGGCCGGCGCGGCGGCGGCGGCTTCGGTGGGCCGGGAGGCGGCCAGAACACGACGAACGGCGGAGCGACGAACACGAACGGAAATGGCAGCTCGGGGTCGGGTGATGCCGGAGGTGACGGTCCCGGTTCGGGGGGGCGCAGCGGCGGGAACTGATCCGTCGATTGCGGTTCGACGAGTGAAGGGCGCGGGGCAGAGACCTCGCGCCCTTCTTTTTGTCATCGCGGGAGCCGGTCGCTACCGCTCCCGACCTGTTCCAGTCAACCTCTCCGTCGTGTACATTCCGGGCATGATCCAGACGCAGCGGCGCTACGACGAACCCGCCGTGCCCCAGCTCGCGGTGTTTCTCGACAACAAGGTCGGGAAGCTTCGCGAGGTCCTCCGCCATCTCACCGCGGAAGATGTCCTCGTCCACGCGATCTCCATCATCGATTCTGCCGATCACGCGATCGTCCGCCTCGTCGTCGATCGTGCAGAGAAGGCCTTCGATGCGCTGCGCGGGGCGGGCTTTCCAGTGGTGATCGGTGAGCTCCTCGCGGTCGAGGTCCCGAACGAACGCCACGGACTCCGGATGATCTGCCGCGCTCTCCTCCAGGGGGAGATCAACATCCACTACGCCTATCCGATGCTCACCCGCCCCCGGGGCTTCGGCGTCCTCCTCGTGCACGTCGAGAACGTGCACACCGCCGCCGAGATCCTGCTGGGCGCTGGATTCCAGCTCCTGGATGCCGGTGATCTGGAGGGTGAGCCGCCGGCGTTCGGGGTGGAGTAGGGGTCCGTCCTCACACCTCCCCTGGACACTCTGCGCACTCTCGGGAAGCGGTCAGAACGGCTGGCCGATCAGCACGTGCACCGCCCAATAGTCCTCGCCGCGTTCCGGATTCAGAGTGATGGCCCAGTCGAGGCGGAGAGGGCCGATCGGCGAGGACCAGATGGCGCCGACCCCGCTGGCGAATCGCCAATGAGTTCCGGCGAAGTCTTCGATCTCGGTCGAGAGGCTCCCCGCATCGAGGAAGACCGCCCCCGAGATCTTCGCCCAGATCGGATGGCGCGCCTCGACCGTGCCGGCGATGAACGACTCGCCCCCGATCGGGTCCTCGGACTGGTCGAGCGGAGGCATCCTATCCTGCCGATACGATCGCACGCTGCGCGAGCCACCGAGGAAGAATCGTTCGCCGAGAGGGACCTCTCCGGGATCCAATCGGTGGATCCCCCCCGCCTGCCCTGCGAGCACCAGTCGCCAATTGCCGCCGAGCGTGTCGGTCCGACTCGCCCTCGCGGTCAAGCGAACGAAGTCCAGGTCGGCCCCGAGCGCGCGGTCCGCGTATTCGAAGCGGGCGGTGATGAAGTGACCCTTGGTCGGATCGATCGCCGAATCGCGTCCGTCGTACCGTGCGCCGAGGAAGACCAGACTCGCCCGGCTGCTATCGTCGATCACCGAGTTCTGCAGCTCCTCCCTGACGTCCCCGATCGTCACGTCCCGGAGCTCGAACCCCGTGTTCAAGTGGAGCAGGCGAGTGGCGGGGTAGTTGAGGCCGATCGTGCCCACCCTCTCCACCCGCTCGAACGAGACTTCCTCGAACCGCCGGTACTTCCCCCGGAGCTCGAGCTCGAGCCCTCGGTCATTGAGGAACGGATAGCGCAGCCGCGCCTCCACCTCCTCCCCCTTGGATGACACGAGACCGTCCACCCGGCCTTCAATTCCGAGTCCGAACAAGTTGCGAAGTTGAACCCCAAGGCCGAAGCGTCCGAGCTCGTAGGTGCTGAATCCGATTCGAGTGTCGAAGCGGATCGTGTCCCGTTCGGTGACCGTGATCACGAGGTTCAATCGCGTGGGATCCGTATCGTGCACCAGCTGGACGTCGAATTTTTCGAACAGGCCGGTGGCGTTCAACGCTCGCTGGCCCTTCTCGACATCCGAGGCTCTGTACGGATCCCCGAACTCGATCCCCATCCGAGCGCGGATGAACCCGCTGCGGGTGCGCTCATTGTTCTCGACGCGGATCACTCCGAAGGTGTGCTTCTCTCCCTCCGAGACTTCGATGATGAGTGCTCGCCGTTGAGGAGCGGTCTCGGTCAGCTCGGTTCGGACCTGGCAGCGCTTGAAGCCGTTCTCTTGCAGCTGTCGATAGATGCGCCCGCGCACTTCGATGGCGAGGCGCGGCGACACCCGCCCCCCCACACCCACACCTGCATATTCCTTCAGCAGCTCGGGGGAAGTCGAAGAACCGGGGAGGATCTCGACCGCATCGAGCAGGGTCGGTTCACCCTCGTCGATCTGGATGACCACTTCGACCTGGATCTCGATCGTCGGTCTCTTCGTCGGAGACTCTTCCGACGACTCATCCCGGGTCACTCGCTGTCTGCTCGGCTTACTCGTCACTCTCACGTCGAGATACCCCGCGAGTGAATACAGCAGACGGATCCCGGCGATTCCGCTGTCACGGGCTGCCTCGGTGAAGATCGGGCGGGAACCGGGGATCAGCCCGGGGCGGAGCCACGGAAAGGCGCGTTCCAAAATCTCTTCATCGATCGCGGTTCTCCCGACGAAGGTGGGCTTTCCCCTCGCCAGAAAAGCCCGCGGCCCCTCCACGATCTTCAGGACGACGGCCGCTCCCACCTCGGTTTCGAGATCGTGCAACTCCGCACTCGCCTCTGGAAACCCGTTCTTGTGGTAGAGCTCGACGACCTCGAACACGCAGTCATCCCGCGCCCCCTCGTCTTTCGGCGAGAGCTTCAGGTCCTCGAGCCACGGGGCGAGTTCCGCGCGCATCCTCGCCCCACTGATCGCGCGGTTCCCCTCGAACCGAATCTCGAGGTCGTCCGATCCGGCGACGAAGGAGAGAAGGAGAGCGAGTCCGACGAAGGGTGCGAGGGTCAATGGACCCACCAGAAGAAGCGCAGGTCCGCCTTCATCTGCCCGTCCGCATCCTGCTCCCCGTAGACCGAGAGCCGACTCTTCGGAGTTCGCGACGATCTTCGAAACCATTCCTTGATCGGGTACTCGACCGAGACGGTGTCGAAATCCCCCGTCTCCTCGGACATATTCACACCCACCTGCAGCCGATCGAGCAAGCCGTCCCCGCCCGAAGCGCTCGGACCGAAGATCGCACCCCAGACCTGTGGCCCGTACAGTTGCGCGAGCTCGGTCGCGGCGACGATACCGACATCGCTCGCATCGATCTGGTTGCGGAACCGCCCGGTCGCAACCAGGAGGATCAGGTCGTCCTGCGGGTAGGAGGGGCTCGAGGAGAACGTGACGACGGGGGCGAAGAGTTCGCCGGACGCGGCGGCATCGATCTCCACATCACGGACGATTCCACGGCCGAGAAACTGAAGTCTGGGGTGGAAGGGGTCATCGTCGGGAAACTGCACTTCGACCTGAACGATCTCGAAGTTGATCCGCGGGAGCAGAACCTGTCCCTCACTCGCCGTGATCGTCCCGGTCAGCACCGGTTGGTAACCGGTCCCCCCGAGTTTCAGTTTCCCATACGGTGAGACGCGCACGCGGTTGTTCCGCACCTCGAAATTTCCGGCGAGGTCCACGGAGACATCGAACGCGAGCCTCGATGGGAAACCGCTCTCGAGTCGGAACAGGTCGAAGGGGACGGTACTCCCCCCTCCTGCGAAGCTCGGATGGATGTCCCGATCGTAGATCCCCCGGATGATGGTCACTTCGCCCTCGATCCGCGGCTCATCCGGGGTCCCGACGAAGCGGAGAACCCCCCCACCGCGCGCGCGGAGACTCGACGACCGGAAGAGGCGGATGGACCTGAAGCGGACCTCGCTGTCGAACGCGGTGACTCTTCCGGCCGCGAACGTCATCCGACCCTCGCCCTGCACTCCCTCACCGTCAATTTCCCCGGCGATCTGCTCGGCGACGAGCGCCTCGCCTTCCCAGCTCAGATTTGCATCGATGTTGCGAATGCGTTCCCACCCCTGGAGCGCGATCTCTCCCCCTCTGAGTTCGCCGGTGATCTGAGGCTCGGGATCACCAGCGGGTCCTGTGATCGTGCCATCGATCTCGAGCCCTCCCTTCACACCCCGCGTTCCAGAGAGAGCGAAGGTCGGGACGAACTCTTCGAGGCGGAGTTCGTGGCCGACCACTTCCGCGCCCCACTCTTGATTCGCGGCGAGCGGCAGCTGTCCCTCGAAGGTGGCGTGTCCACTCGGCAGGTCGAGGAAGCTCGTCTCGATCTCGAGCGGTCCGCCGGGACTCCACTCCGCGAGTGTGGAGAAGCGCCGGAAGAGGAGCGGCTCGCCCTCCTCTTTCTTGACTTGGAAGCTTCCCCCGCCGATGTCCAGGCTTCCGCCGAAGAGCGGCGCGCCACCCCCCCACTCCCCCCAGAGTTCCGCACTTCCCGTCGCGATGAGAAGTCGCCCCGAGAGCCAGGGAGAGGCGATCGAACCGATCGCGAGTTCTTCCGATGCCCCTTCGACGAGGAGGCGTTGCTCGCCACCGATCTTCACGGTGGACACCTCGAGACCGAAGTCCCCGACCGAGGACTGGACCTGACCCTCCCCCGACCATTCGCCGGCGAGGCACGTCGTGTCGAGCTGGAGCGCCAGGTAATCCGGAAGCCCCTCCCGCTCGCCGAGTCCGAGACTCGCGACCAAGAGGAGTGGGTAGTACACCTCGACGTCCAGGTCGATCGTGGTCTCACCGCCGGCCACAGTCGGGACGCGTCCATCGAAGCTGGCGAGAAATCCATCGCCGCTCAGCTGCGTGGCCTGCAGGTGCCACTGCTCCCCCTCGCGCTCGAGGCGACATTCGCAGACCAGATCGATCGGGGAAGCGGTGACGGATATCTGGGGAGCAGAGTCCAGTGCACCGGGGGACCACTCCAGCAGCCCCGACACGATCCCGGGCACTCCTTCGATCCGAGCAAACTCCAGCCGGAAGCCGTTCGGATCTTCGATCTCCTCCTGGGTCAGTGAACCGACGGCGCTGAGCTCTCCCCGACGCACCGAGAAGCGAGCGATGTGCAGCGGGAACGGCAGCGCGGGGAGCGTCTCGGGAGCGATCAACTCGAAGGACGGGATCTCCTCGTCGTCGGCCTTTCTCTTCTCGGTCCCTTCCGGAAGCACGAGATCGAGCGAGGTGAGTTCGACCCCGAGAACCCCGTCGAGTTTCTCCCGAAAATCGATCCAACCGGCGAACCGGAGACGCAAGCGGTCGATGGCCGCGGCCGTCACCATCCCTTCACCCGCGGGGTCGACGGGGAGCGCATCGGCGCCGATCTCGAAGTCTTCCGATGCGGCTTCGACGAGGAGGCGTCGCCGGCCGTCGCTCGATGCGGTGCTCATCTCGAGTTCGAAGTTTCCGGCCGAGGACTCGATCAGAGCCTTGCCCGACCACTCCCCGGCGAGACCCTTCGTGTCGAGCTTCATCGAGAACTGCTCCGGCATCCCTTCCAGTACTCCCAGTCCGAGGCCCGCAGCCATCTGGATTGAGTCATCCAACTCGAAGTCCAGCTCGACCGTGGTCTCACACCCGGCCGCGACCGGAACGCGGGCGTCGAATGTGGCGTGATAACCACGGCCACTCCATCGCGTCGCCTGCAGACGCCATCGATCCCCCTCACGCTCGAGCCGACCCTCGCTCTCCACCTGAATCGGGTACGCTCCGATGCGAAACTGAGGAGAGCCCGCCGGGGACCACACCAGATTTCCTGTCTCGACCGACGGCACTCCCTCGATCCGATCGAGCTCCAATTCGAACCCGTTCGGATCATCGAGCTTCTCTCGGGTGTGGAGTGAACCGACGGCGCTGAGCTCTCCTCGACGCACCGAGAAGTGAGCGATGTGCAGCGGGAACGGCACCTCGGGGAGTGTCTCGGGGGCAATCCACTCGAGGGATGGAAACTCCGCGCCCTCGGCCCGTTCCGCGACGGTCCCCTTCGGAAGCACGAGATCGAGCGAGTCGAGCTCGACCCCTCGAACGCCATCGAGTCCCTCCCGAAATGCGAGCCAACCGGTGAGACGAAGACGCAACCGGTCGAGGGTCGCCGAGATTACGATCGGTTCGGCGGCGAGGATCGCAGGGAGCGCAGCGTTACGACCGATCGCGGCATCACCGAGGACGATCTGTCGGAGCTCGATCAAGAGGCCCCCATCCTCCGCCGCACGGACCGCCACCTCTCCGACCTGGACCGGAACTCCGAGTTTGTCGGCGAGGATCTGGGGGAGGAAACTTGGGATCGCTGAGGCGAGGATCGAGTGGCGGAAGAGGCCCGCCCCGACCAGACCGAGAACCACGACGCCAGCCGACCAGCCGAGGCGCCGGAGCCACCGTCGACTGCGGGGGGTCGTCGCGGCGGCGGTCAGGGAGAGGTCCGCCTCGGGGATCGGGACATCCGTCCCTGGTTCCGCCTTGTTTCCCCGATCTCGATCCACGGTTTCCTCCGCCGACAAGGCGCGGGTCGCCCGGCGCACAACTCTATCCCGTTCTTCGACTTAGCGCAGCCCCCGGGTCTCCCTGGCCGGGCTTCGAGGTCGGGCCGGTGTCGAGAACTTCTGGGAACCTCGAAATCACTTGGAACAGAAGCTTGGGTCTCGAGGTTGCCGAAGATAGTCTGGGGACCAGCTCCTGTGCACCGAAGATCACCAAAAGATGGGATGATCCGGTCGGGGAGCGACCTCTCGTCGACCTGTGTGCGGACCCATTCGGAAGGAGACTCGATGACTCGTAGCCGTATGGCACTCGGGGTCATCTGCGTCGCGGCGCTCGCAATCTGTGTGGGACCGCTCTTCGCTGATGACAGCGCGCCGCCGAATCCCCTCAAGGCGCTCAAGAAAGCGACGCGCAATCTGGTTCTGGAAGCCCGCCAAGGCTACCGGGCCGGCTGCGATGTCGCGGGCGGTCTCTCCACCAAAGCAGACCACAGCCTGACTTCCACCACGGTGCGTGAAACGTACCGAGGGGACATCCACGGGGACATCATGAGTGTCCCCGACATGAAGGTCTTCCGGACCGACGAGAAGGGTGCGGTATTCGACGGAGTGCGTTGGTACGCCCTCCAAGCGCTCCCGGAGGGGAAGAAGCTCGACCGGCTCTTTGCGTTCCCCGCCCACCTTCTGACGACTGCACTAAGGAGTCCCGAGTCGATCGAGTGGCTCCCCTCCACGGAGGAGGCGGACGTCGTCGAAGCTGAAGAGGGCCTCGGGCGCACTTCTGTCGTGAAGAAGCTGACCCAGGAGCAGCTCTACCACCGCCTGCGAGTGAAGGTGCCCGACAAGGAAGCACTGCAGTATTTCGTCGAAGTGCAGAACTCCGGGTGTCTTTCCGGGGGCTGAGGGGTGTCCCAATTCTTGTCCCGTGCGGACAAGACCACCACCAGCTGCACCATCGACATCGACCTCGATCCTGCGACCCGGACCCCCCGCGGCATCCACATGACAGTTCTCACCGGCGTTCACGGTGCGACCGAGAAGGCGGCCAAGGGAAAGAAGGCGTTCGACGAGGGAGTCGAGCACGTCGCCTTCCACTTCGACTACACCATCGACGTCGGCGATGACGTCGCTCGCTTCGAGATTCCGCGGGAAGCCGCGAAACTGATGAAGTAGCGCGTACTCACGGAGAGAGCCCCCCGATCCAGCGGATCGGGGGGCTTTTTTCGTGCCCGGGCAGGTCCGATCCCCTATCCGTGTTCGATCCTCAGCCGTTCCGAGCCCTTCACCGTTCTCACTGGACCAGCGATCCCGTACACTCGGCTCTCCGAATCGCACCCCGTTCAGAGCTCTCCGGAGGCCCAGTCATGCGCACGTTCCTCGCGATCTTCACGCTCGCGGTCGCCACCCTCCTCGGCGGAACCGCCTGCCTCTCTGCCCAAGATCCCCCGAAAGACACGGGCAAACCGAAGGAAGCCGGCGATCCGGTCCCGGCGAGAGGGGAGCCGGAGAAGAACGGGAACGACGGCGCCGCCGCGGATGAAAATCCTCTCGACGACCAGAAGATGAAGCAGCAGGCAAAGCTCGGGAAGATCCTCGCGAAGAAGCGGTGCGTGATCTGCCACAAGATCGAGGGGAAGGGAGGCGTTCTCTCTCCTCCGATCGAGCAGGTCACGGCGGACCGATTCAAGAAGATGGAGAGCTACGACCAGTTCGTGTCCGCGTTCCTGGCCAAGGACCCCGCCCGCTATAGCGCCTCGAAGAAAACCTTGGATGAAATCGCAGCAGAGCAGAACCGCTACAAGAAATTGATGCTCTGGCTGAAGGCGTACCTCGACAAACCGACCTTCGACAACGGCCAAGCGAAGATGACGAAACAGGTATTGAAGCCCGCAGAGGTCGACCAGCTGATCGCATACCTACTCACACTCGAGCCCAAGGAGTAGGCCGGGCCAGCGGGCTCGGTCGCCGAATGATGGGACTGGCTCGCCGAAGGTGTTGCCTGTCCCGGACGGCCGTCGGTACCC
>JAQBGV010000004.1:0-32527 GCA_032128395.1 Planctomycetota bacterium
GTTGTAGCTGACAGCCACCACATAGCCCTCGACGGGTGCGGTGGTCGTCATCTCGATACCGAAGTTCGCGGAACCCGTCCCCGCGACGGCACCAGCTCCAACTATGTCCATAGATTGCTGCGCACCCACCAGACCCGCAAACGCGAGGACCGCGGTGAATACCAGCAGACTGGAACACTTTCGAAGAGTGTTCTGTTTCATGTGCTCCTCCCAACAAAGCCCATCTTGGGGAGCGGATAGCTCCCAGGTCCCAGAGAGATCGTTCTCGACCGGTTCCCCACTACCTCCCCTCGGGGGTGGCGCACCCCGTTGGAAGCCGGCGGCTGGAAACCATTGTTCTTGTGGGGTCCCGGGGAACAGAACGCCCCGCAGAAAAAACGGGCGTTCGAACCTCCTCAACCACACTCCTCATCACAAAGCACTTCGGCGAGCTGTCACCTTCGGAGTGGATTCGTGTGCCTCACACACACTGCTCTCGACGTTTCAGACCCGTCAGAAGTGGGGCGAGTTCTCGGGTGCGTCCTGCCAGCCGCTGCAAGGGCGAACGCCGCATTCCCTCCCGCGATATGCCCCTGTTATTTCAAGCGGAAGGGGAGAAGTCAAGCACCGTCCCAACTCTTCACTACACCTCGACTCCGCGTACGGTCCACGCGGGGGCGGCGCTGGGGCGAAGATGCTCTTTTCCAGAGGGGGCTTCCGGAGCTCGTTCGGGGAGAGTCCGTCGAGGCTGCGAACGCACGCTTCACCGGCCCCGGCCCGCCAGTCCTAACACTTGCTCTGATAGGGCATTATCCCTGATACCGAATTGCCCATGCGAGGCGACTTCGTCGATTGCAGTCCCTGCTCTACTAGGCTCCGGCGGTCGCAGCCAAGGACTCTTCATCCCGCACATAACCCAGGTAGGCGCGGGGGGCGCTGTCGCCGAGCCGAGGGGATGCCATCCGAAGAACGCGCGTATAGCCCCCCGGGCGGTCGACGTAATAGGGCCCGATCTGATCGAAGAGCTTGCTGACCGCCTCCCGGTCACCGAGCACCGCCATCGCCCGGCGGACGTTGTGTAGCGATTTATTGCGCGCCAGGGAGATCATCTTCTCGGCTCGAGGCTGGATGAATTTTGCCTTCGTCTTGGTCGTGACGATGTATCCCTTGCGGTCGAACTCGAGGAAGAAGGCCCGCATCAGGTTCTTCGCGAGCGCCTTCCGGTGCGAGGAATTTCTCCCCAGCTTGAAGCCCGCAACCTTATGCCTCATCGACTCACCTATTCTTCCATCACGTCTTCTGAACCGGAAACTTCGAACACGAAATCCTAAGGAACGGAAGCACCGCTAGCGCCCGAGCATCCCCAGGCTCAGATCCAGCTCGCCCAGCTTTTCCTTGAGCTCATCGAGCGACGTCTGACCGAAGTTGCGGATGCGCAGCAGTTCATCTTCGGAGCGGCTCACCAGTTCGCGAATCACCGAGATGTTCTCGGACTCGAGGCAGTTCGACGCCCGCACCGAGAGCTCGAGGTGGGAGATCGGCAGATCGAGGACCTTCTTGAGATCCTCGTCCTCGCCGTACTCTTCCTCTTTCTCCGGCAGTCGCGGCTGGAGTACTTCGCTGCCGAGCTCGAAGTACTTCACGAGCGGGTTGAGGTGCTTGCGCAGGATCTTGGCCCCCTCGACGAGCGCGTACTCGGGGGAGATCGTGCCGTTCGTCCAAATTTCGAGACTCAACTTGTCGTAGTTGGTCAGCTGACCGACCCGGGTGTTCTCGACCCGGTAGCGGACGCGCGTGACCGGCGAGAAGGTCGAGTCCATCCAGATGGTCCCGATCTCCTGTTCACCGCAGGCGTTCTCGGCTGCGGTCTGGTAGCCGCGCCCTTTCCGCACCTGGAGGATCGCATTGAACTCGACGTCATCGGTGAGGGTGGCGATCAACTGGTCGGGGTTGACCACTTCGATCGTCTCGGAGTGCTCGATGTCACCCGCAGTGATCGGGCCGGCTCCCGTCTTCTTGATGAAGAGTTCGCCCTCATCGCCCTCTTTCATCCGAACCAGCACCTGCTTGAGGTTGAGGATCACGTGAGTGATGTCCTCGTACACCCCCTTCTTGGTGGTGAATTCGTGATCGACCCCCTCGATGCGGGCTTGCACGACGGCCGCGCCCTTGATCGAAGAGAGCAGCACGCGACGGATGCTGTTCCCGATGGTGTGGCCGAAGCCCCGCTCGAACGGTTCGATGATGAAATGGCCGTTGCTCGGAGTCTTCGTTTCCTCCAGGCACTCGACCCGGTTCGGAAGCTCGAACTCGCGCCAGCGAACTCGCATCGACATATCGTATCCCTCCGCGGCCCCGTCCGGGCGCACGCTGCGCCGCTCGGGCCGCCCTCTGGGGGTGACGGACTCAGCGGGAACAGAACTCGACGATGTGGGCCTCTTGGATCGGGAGAACCACGTCCTCACGGCTCGGCAATTGACTGACCGTGCCCTTGAGCTCCTGGGGGTTGAGGGTGAGCCACGTCGGCACCGAGTGCCCGCTCCGTCCCTCGAGCTTCGCGCGGATGATCGCTTCGCTCTTCTTGTGGCTCTTCGGAGAGATCACATCACCGACCTTGACGAGGTAGGAAGGGATGTCGAGCTTCCGGCCGTTGATCGCGATGTGTCCGTGCGCGACGAGCTGACGCGCCTGCGCCCGGCTCTCGCCGAACCCGAGCGAGTAGACGGCGTTGTCGAGGCGACGTTCGAGAAGGACCAGCAGGTTCTCGCCGGTGTTGCCGCGCAGACGCTCGGCCTCGGCGAAGTACTTCCTGAACTGACGCTCGAGCACTCCGTAGATGCGCTTGGTCTTCTGCTTCTCACGCAATCGAACGCCGTACTCCGAGAGACGGCTGCGGCGGAACGCGTGCATGCCGGGGATGTACGCGCGCTTCGCCACGGCACACTTCGCCGTGTGGCAGCGCGACCCCTTGAGGTACAGGCGCTCGCCCTCGCGGCGGCAGAGTCGGCACTTGGGTCCGAGGTATCGGGCCATCCGGGTTTCCTACCTTATCTCAGACTCGGCGCCGCTTGCGCGGCCGACAACCATTGTGGGGGAGCGGCGTGACATCTTCGATCGCGTGGATGTCGAGTCCTGCGGACTGGATCGCCCGGATCGCGGACTCGCGTCCGGCGCCCGGACCCTTCACGCGGATGTCGACCTCTTTGACCCCCATCTTCTTCACGATGGCGGCGCAGGCCTCGGCCGCACGCTGGGCGGCGAAGGGAGTCGACTTGCGGCTCCCCTTGTAGCCGACCGATCCGCCGCTTGCGCAGCAGATCGCCTGCCCCTCACGGTCGGTCACCGTGATGATCGTGTTGTTGAAGGTCGCTTTGATGTGGAAGATCCCCTTGGAGAGGCTCCGTTTGACCTTCTTCTTCGCCTTCTTACCCATCGATCACTTCTTCTTCTTCGCGACGAGACGCTTCGGCCCCTTGCGGCTCCGGGCGTTCGTCCGCGTGTTCTGTCCGCGAACCGGCAAGCCTTTCCGGTGACGGATTCCTCGGTAGCAACCGATGTCCTTCAAGCGGGCGATGTTCTGCTGAATGTGCCGGCGGAGCTGGCCCTCGACCATGCAGCTGTTCTCGATGACGGTACCGATGCGACTCAGCTCGTCATCGCTCAGGTCTCTCGACTTCACCGCCGGATCGATCCCCGCGACGCGACAGATGTCCAACGACGTCTTGTCCCCGACCCCGTAGAGGTAGGTCAGCGACACGTGGATTCGTTTGTTCGGCGGGATGTCGACCCCCTGCAGTCGAGGCATGGTGCGTCTCCCTTACTTCCCCTGCCGCTGCTTGTGACGTGGATTCGTGCAGATGACGCGCACGACTCCGGAGCGGCGGATGATCTTGCAGTTCTCACAGATCCTCTTCACCGAGGCTCTGACCTTCATCGCGATGACCTTCACACGTGAGAGCGGCGCGCCCCCGCTCCCCCAGAGACTGGGGGAGAGACGCAAACAAACGAGACCATCTCCCGGAAGGGTGGTTACGGGGTGGCCGCAAACTCCCCCTGAGACGTCTCGAGACTGGGCGACAAGACGGGGAATGTTGCCAACTTCGGGCGATGCGGTCAACAGGGGGGGATGAGAATACGGAAGTATTTGGTGTGGGCGGAATTGGCACAGAGGATCACGGGGGGAAGGGGGGAGCGGGGGGCGCGCTAGTCCGCCGATTCCGGGGGCCAGACCTCGCCCGGGCCGAGAGTGAGGACCCTGGGGCCATCTTCCGTCACTGCCACGGTGTGCTCGCAGTGCGCAGAAACGCCGCCATCGGCGGTCACCACCGTCCAGCCATCCCCCAGCGTCCGCACGTCGCCGGTCCCCGCATTCACCATCGGTTCGATGGCGAGGACCAGCCCGGGACGAAGCGGAGGGTCGAAGCGGTCGAAGCTCGGACCGATGAAATTCGGCACCTGGGGCTCTTCGTGCATCTCGCGACCGATCCCGTGGCCAACGTACTTCTCGACCAGCCCGAGACCCTCACCCGTGATCACCGATTCGATCGCCTGACAGAGCTGCGAAAGGTTGTGCCCCGGGCGCGCGGCGTCGATCCCCGCGACGAGGGCGCGCATGCAGCAGTCGAGAACGCGGCGAGCGACGTCGGAGACCTCCCCCACCGTGAACGTGCGCGCCGAGTCGCCGCAGAAGCCGTCCTTGCGCACCCCGATGTCGATGCTCACCAGATCGCCGTCGCGCAAGAGCCGCGCGCCGGGGATTCCGTGGACCACCTCGTCATTGACCGAAATGCAGCAATTCGCTGGAAACCCGTGGTAGTTGAAGAAGAGGAGTTCCCCCCCCTCCCCGGTGACGAAGTCGCGAATCGCTTCGTCGATCTCTTGGGTTGCGGTCCCCGCGATGATGAGCGGAGCCACCACCTCCTGGAAAGCACGTCCGACGATTTCACCGGCGACCGCCATACGTTCGATCTCTCGGGCGGATTTGAGCAGAATCATCCTCTGGACCCGACTTGCTCGTCCACCGCTCGCGCCACCTCCTCGATCGGCTGCGCGGCGTCGATCGTGATCAGGCTCCCCTTCTTGCGGTAGTGCTCGACGAGGGGAGTGGTCTCCTCTGCGTACACTCGCAATCGTGTCCTGATCGGAGCTTCGTGGTCGTCACTGCGCTGGACGACCTTGCAATCGCCCTTTTCGCAGTCTGCTGGGGGTGGAGGAGGCGAGAACACGAGGTGAAAAGTGTCTCCGCAGGTCTGGCAGACGCGGCGCCCGGAGAGACGGTGCACTACTTCGTCGTCCCCGACCTCGAAGAACATCACGCCGTCGAGGACCTGCCCCAGTCTTGCGAGCAACGCTTCGAACGCCCTCGCTTGTTCGAGGTTGCGGGGGAATCCGTCGAGCAGCCAACCGCCCTCGACATCGGATTCCAGAAGTCGGTCGCGGACGAGTCGCAGAATGATCTCGTCCGGGGCGAGTGCACCGCGGTCGACGTACCCCTTCGCCTCGACCCCCGTTGGAGTGCCCCGGGCGATCGCGGTGCGCAGGATGTCCCCGGTCGAGATGTGCTGGAGACCACGCTTCCCCGCCAGCCGCGCGGCTTGGGTTCCCTTGCCGGCACCCGGAGGTCCGAGGAACACCAACCTCACGAGGAGCTCCCCGCCTTTTCCTGCGGGCTACGGACGAACCCCTCGTAGTGCCGGACGATCAGCTGCGACTCGATCTTGTCGACCAGGTCGAGCGCGACCCCCACCACGATCAGAATCCCGGTACCGCCCAGGAAACTCGCGATGAAGAAGTCGACCTGCAGAGAGCCGGCGATGATCTGGGGAACGAGCGCGATGAACGAGAGGAAAATCGCCCCCGCGAGGGTGATGCGATTGATCACCTGTTGCAGGTAGTCGGCGGTTCGACGCCCGGGACGGATCCCTGGGATGAACGAACCATACTCCTTCATGTTGTTCGCGATCTCGCTCGGGTTGAAGTAGAGCGACGTCCAGAAGTACGTGAAGAACGCGATCATCACGACATAGAGCACCATGTACCAGAACGAGCCGGGGGCGAGGAGCGCGATCCACCGGTTGCCGCTCCCGACGACGTAGCTGAGGATGCCCGTGGGCAGGATCAACAGCGACTGGGCGAAGATGATCGGCAGCACGCCCGCGGAGTTGACCCGGATCGGCATGTAGTGGCGGCTCCCGCCGAGGGTCCGACGTCCTCGCGTCACCCGCGCTTGCTGGATGGGGATACGGCGCTGGCCCTTCGTGATGTAGACCACCGCGGCGACGATCCCGAAGAAGACCAGGGTGAGGAGGATCATGCGCAGGACGAAGAACGGCTGCTCCTCCGGGCCGAGCGCTCCGTATCCCTTGAAGAGGGAGACGAGCGCGGCGGGCATGCGGGAGATGATCCCCGCCATGATGAGGAGGGAGATCCCGTTCCCGATCCCATACTCGGTGATCTTTTCGCCGAGCCACATCAGGAAGATCGTGCCCGAGGTGAGCACCAACAATTGCAGGGCGTTCATGAAGATCGCGCTCTCGGAGATCGGGGTGCGAGCGTTCTGGGTCGATGTCAGGAAGGTGAGGACGAAGATCCCCTGCACCAGGCAGAGGGCCACCGTCGAGTACCGGGTATAGCGGTTGATCGCCTTGCGCCCCGCCTCCCCCTCCTTCTGCAGCTGTTCCAGCTTCGGGAAGACCTTCACCAAGAGGGAGAAGATGATCGATGCACTGATGTACGGCATGATCCCGAGGGAAAAGATGGTCGCGTTCTGCAGGTCCCCGCCGGTGAGCGCGCTCGTCATCTGGACGAAGTCGAGCAACCCCCCGCCGGCCTCGCGAGCGCTCTGCATCAGCTCCTTGAGCGCCTGGATATTCACCCCAGGGAGGTAGACGTGGAATCCGATCCGATAGACGCCCAACATCGCCACGGTGAAGATGAGGCGCTTGCGGAGCTCCGGAATCCCCAGGATGTTGCGGAGGACCTTCAGTACCGTGCGCATCTAAACTACTCTCGCTTCCCCCCCGAGCTCCTCGATTCGACGGCGGGCGCCCGCCGTGAATCTGGAGGCCAGGACGGTCAGCTTCTTCTCGAGCGTGCCGTTGCCGAGGACCTTGAGCTTTCCGTGGGAGTTCTTGACCTGGCCGGCAGCGATCAGGCCTACGAGATCGATGGTCGCGCCATTCTCGTACCGATCGAGGTCTCCGATGTTCACGATGTCGTAGAGGGTCCGGAAGACGTTGTTGAATCCGCGCTTCGGAAGCTTCCGGAAGCCGGGCATGGCGCCACCCTCGAAGCTGAGCTGGCGCGAGTATCCGGACCTCGACTTCGCGCCCCCGTGGCCGCTGCCCGAGGTCTTGCCGGTTCCGGAGCCGGAGCCGCGTCCGACCCGTTTCCGGTTCTTGTAACGACCGGCATGTTCATTGAGATCGGTCAGATTCATGGGAGCGTGACCCCTCGGAGTTTTTCGACCAGATCTTTGGTGCGCAGCCGAGTCAGCCCCTCGAGGGTCGCCTTGACCACGTTGATCGGGTTCGCGCTCCCGAACTGCTTGGTCAGCACGTCACCGATCCCCGCGCACTCGAGAACCGCTCGGACGGATGCGCCTGCGATCACGCCCGTTCCCTGCGAAGCGGGCAGCATCAAGACCTTCGAAGTCCCGGTGCGTCCGGTGACCTCGTGCGGGATCGTAGTCCCCTTGAGGCAGATCTTCACCATTTTCTTGCGGGCGTCCTTCTGGGCTTTTTCGATCGCGCTCGGGACTTCCTTGGCCTTGCCGAAGCCGACCCCGACCTTGCCCTTCTTATCGCCGAGGACGACGAGAGCGCTGAAGGACATCCGACGACCACCCTTGACGGTCGCCGCGACGCGATTCACCTGGACGGTGCGCTCTTCGTAGCGAGGACCCTCATCTTCATCGCGACGCCCCCCGCGTCCGCGTCGACCGCCGCCGGCACCACCGCCGCCACCGCCGCCGCGTCCACCGCGACCGCCGCCGCCGGGACCGCCCGAACCACCGGGACCGCCCGAACCACCGGGACCACCCGGACCGCGACCACGGCCGCCGCCGCCGCCGCGCCCGCCACCACCGCCGCCGCCGCGCCCGCCACCGGGACCACTCCCTCCGGAAGGACCACTCCGGGCACCTGCCGAAGCGGGCGCGGAACCGGAGGGCGCCGCGGAAGCGACTTCGGGACGCTTCCCGTCGGCCCCGCTCGGATTCTCTGGATTCTCGGTCATCGAATCAGACCTGGATCCCTTCCTTGCGGACCGCCTCGGCGATCGCTGCGATTCTGCCGTGGTACCGACGACCATTGCGGTCGAACGACAGGGATCCGATCCCCGCCTCTTTCGCCTTGCGAGCGATGATGGTGCCGACGAGTTCGGCTCCCTTCACCGTTCCCCCGGCCTTGCCGAGCTCGCTCCGGGCCTCCTTGCTCAGGCTCGAGGCACTGAACAGGGTGACGCCGCGCTCGTCGTCGATCGCCTGCGCGTAGATCTGGTTCAAGCTACGGAACACGCTGAGTCTCGGTCGCTCGGCCGTCCCACTGAGCTTCTTGCGGATGTGGCGTTTGCGCCGCCGCAACCGTTCGTGTTTCCTCTTGTTTGCATCCATTGTGGATCTCCCGCTGTCCCGCCATTCACACGACCGCGGATCACGCGGACGCGGTCTTCGCCGCTTTGCGGCGCACTTTCTCCCCGTCGTAGCGAATCCCCTTGCCCTTGTAGGGTTCGGGGGGGCGCACTCGACGAATGTTCGCCGAGAACTGCCCGACGAGCTGCTTGTCTACTCCGGAGACGATGATTCGGATGTTCGAGGGGCACTCGACGGTCAACCCCTCGGGGATCGGCATGTCCACCGGGTGACAAAACCCGATCTGGAGGACCAGGCTCTTTCCCTGAAGTTTCGCGTTGTAGCCGACTCCAACGATATCGAGGGTCTTCGCGAATCCGGCGGTGACCCCCATCACCATGTTGTGGATCAATTGCCGCGCGGTGCCGTGCATCTGACGCGCGATCCGTTCGTCGGTCGTCGGGGTCACCTGGATCGTGCTTCCCTCGACCGCGACAGAAATCGACGGGTGGACCTCCCAGGAGATCTCCCCCTTCGGTCCCTTCACGTGGATCTCGCGCCCCTTCATGTCGACCTGCACCCCAGCAGGGACGGCGACCGGCGCTCTCCCGATTCTCGACATCCCTCAACCCCTAACAGACGCTACAGAGAATCTCACCGCCGACGTTCTTCGTTCGAGCCTCGTTGTCGCTCAGAACGCCGTTCGGCGTGGACACGATCAGGATCCCGAGCCCTTGCATCACCCGCGGGAGCTGCTCGGCACCGGAGTAGACCCGGCAACCGGGTTTCGAGATGCGCTCGATCCGGGTGATGACTTTCTCACCCTCCGGTCCGTACTTGAGTGCGACCTGCAGCGCGCGGCTCGGCCCATCTCCTTCGACCTCGTATCCGTTGATGTATCCCTCGCGATGGAGGGTCTTGACGATCTCCTCCTTGATCCGGGAGTACGGAACCGCGACGCGGCGACGGCCGAGCCGGTTGATGTTCCGGATCCGGGTCAGGAGGTCGGCGATCGGGTCGGTCATGCTCATGGCGCTCTTCCCCTCCTTCCCTGGTTACCAGCTAGCCTTCTTGATGCCCGGAATCGCCCCTTGAGAGGCGAGGTTCCGGAAACAGATCCGACAGATTTGGAACTTCCGATAGTAGGCGCGAGGGCGACCGCAGAGCTGGCAGCGGTGGTACGCCCGCGTCGAGAACTTCGGCTTCCTCCGTTGCTTGAGGATCAGGGACTTTCGTGCCACTTCGCGACTCCTAAGTGATGCGCTTGAAGGGGAAACCGAATTCCGACATCAGGAAGAGCGACTTCTCGTCGTCCGAGTTGTCGAACGTGAAGCAGACGTTCATGCCTTGCATGAACTCCGCCTTGTCGATCTTGATCTCTGGGAAGACCAGCTGGTCCGTGAGTCCCATCGAATAGTTCCCACGCCCATCGAATGCGGTCCTCGAGAGCCCGCGAAAGTCGCGGATCCGGGGAATCACCACCGACACCAGGCGGTCGAAGAATTCGTACATCCTCCGTCCCCGCAGGGTGACCTTGCAGCCGATCGGCATCCCCTCGCGGAGCTTGAAACTTGCGATCGATGATTTGGACCGAGTCACCACCGGGGACTGCCCGGTGATCAGCCCGAGCTCGGCCGTGGCCTCGTCCAAGCGCTTCGCGTTCTCGATCGCTTTCCCGACCCCACGGTTGACCACGATCTTCCTGAGTTTCGGCAGGGCATTGCGGTTCCCGATGCCGTATCGCTTCGCCAGCGCCGGAACGATGTCGGTTTCGTACTTGTCTTTCAGTCTCGCCATTCCAAACCCTCGCCGCACTAGTGCCCTGCTTCAGAAGTTCGCGTCCAAAGTGGCGTGCCCTCGACGCCGTTCACTGCGTTGCTCCTCCTTGACGTGTCTGCTGAACACGCCGGCGTCGCCGCGCCTTGCGATCGTCGCCGAGTCCACGCCACCTTGGACGCGAACTTCTGAAGCAGGTCACTAAACGGGGTGACCACCTTTCGCGGAGACGCGTACACGCTTGCCGTTCTTGTCCACGGTCATTTTCACACGAGTGGGTTGGTCCACCTTCGGGTCGACCAGCATCACGTTCGAGATGTGGACCGGCGCCTCCATCTGGATCCGCCCCCCCTGGGGGTGTTTCTGTGTCCGGCGCAGGTGCTTGTAGACCAGGTTGATCCCCTGGACCGTCACGCGGCTCTTCTCCCGGTCGACGCGGAGCACCTTGCCGCGTTTCCCCTTGTCCGCGCCACTGATCACCTCGATCAGGTCATCACGCCTCAGAAGTGACATCGCTTACACCACCTCTGGGGCGAGGGAGATGATCTTCATGTAATTCTTCTGCCGCAGCTCCCGCGCCACCGCACCGAAGATCCGGGTCCCCTTCGGGTTCCCGTCCTTGTCGACGATCACGATGGCATTGCGGTCGAACCGCACGTGCGACCCGTCGCTGCGACGGACGGCATGCCGGGTGCGCACCACCACTCCGCGGACGATCTCGCCCTGCTTGATGTCGCTCGAGGGGAGCGCCTTCTTGACGGAACAGACGATCACATCGCCGATTCCCGCGAACTGGCGGTGGCTGCCCCCGAGCACCTTGATACACATCACCTTCTTGGCGCCGGAGTTGTCCGCCACATCAAGGCGCGTCTGCATCTGGATCACGACTCGATCCCCTCCACCGCTTCGATCGGTGCTTCTCGGATTACACGATCGAGGAGCCACCGCTTCTTCTTCGACAGCGGTCGCGTCAGGAGCAACTCCACGAAGTCGCCATTGCGGGCGCGCTCGGTCTCGTCGTGGGCGTAGAACTTACTGTGCTTCCGCACGTACTTTCGGTATTTCGGGTGCGCCACCAGGCGCTCCACTTTGACCACGATCGTCTTCTGCATCGCATTCGAGACGACTACGCCACGGACGGTCCGGCGCACCTTCTCGGGTTCTTGCGATTCACTATCGGCCATCGCCGTCTCCTCCGCTCTCCGCCGCCGCTACCCGTTCGTGCTGGATCGTCAACATGCGCGCGATGTCGCGCCTCAGCGCTCGAATCTCACCCGCACGCTGTTTCTCCTCTTGGCCCGCCCGAAAGCGGTACTCGAAGAGCTTCTTCCTTCTCTTGGCGATCTCGACCTGGATGTCCACCTCGGGAAGTTCCCGGATCTCGGAGGTCTTCATACTTTCGGCCTCCTGGCTACCATGCGGACCTTGATCGGCAACTTGTGGGAGATCCGGTTCAGCGCAACCCGCGCACTCGCCTCGGCCGCGCCTTGGATCTCGTAGAGGACCTGACCGGGGCGCACGACGCAGCACCAGAATTCGACGTCACCCTTGCCCTTCCCCATCCGCGTCTCCGCCGGCTTGCTGGTGATCGGCTTGCTGGGGAAGATCCGGATCCGAATCTTTCCGTCGCCACGCAAGAAGTGGTTTCCCGCGACCCGTCCCGCCTCGATCTGGCGCGCGGTGATCCATCCGGACTGCAATGCCATCAGCCCGAACTCGCCGAAAGCGACGAAGTTCCCGCGCGTGGCTGCGCCCTTGATGCGACCGCGGTGTACCTTGCGGTGCTTAACCCTCTTGGGCATCAGCGACATTGCGGCCTTTCCCCTTCTCGAGGACTTCGCCCACGTAGATCCAAACCTTCACGCCGACCACCCCGTACGTGGTCCTCGACTCGGTGAATCCGTAGCCGATGTCAGCGCGTAGGGTCGAGAGTGGGATGCTCCCGGCGACCTGGAACTCGGTGCGAGCGATCTCTGCTCCTCCGAGACGACCGGAGACCATGACCTTGATCCCCTTCGCCCCCGCGTCGGTGCAAGTGCGCAGCGTGTTCTTGAGCACCCGGCGAAACGGCATCCTCCTGCGCAGCTGCTCGGCGACGTTCTCGGAGATCAGTTGGGCACTCAGATCGGGATTCTGCACTTCGTTGATGTTGAGCTGTACCTTCGAGTGCGTCATCGCTTCGAGGTCCGCCCGCAGCTGCTCGACGCGAGCACCCTTTCGGCCGATCACCACCCCGGGTCGCGCGGCGTGCAGGTGAATCGTCACCACCTGGCCGTTGCGCTCGATCTCGATCTCCGGCACGCCCGCCGAGAAGAACTCGTGCTTGATGAATGCGCGGATCTTCTGGTCCTCGACCAGCAGCTTGCCGAATTCTTGCTTGTTCGCGTACCAGCGGGAGGACCAATCGCGGGTGATCCCGATCCGGATGCCGGTCGGCCTGACCTTCTGTCCCATCGACTAGCCCTTCTTCCCGGCGGACGCGATCTCGTTGCGGTCGGCGAGCTCGATCTTCAGATGCGAAGTCCGCTTGAAGATCGGGAACGCCATGCCGCGCGCGCGCGGCTGCCAGCGTTTCCAGGTCGGACCCTCGTCCGCCTGCGCCATTCGGATCACGAGATCCTCCGGCTTGGCGCCCCCCTCTTGGATCGCATTCTGAAGGGCGGATTGAATCACTTTCGAAATCATCGGCGCCGCGCGCCGGCTCGTGAACCGGAGCGACTCGAGGGCGCGCTCGACCGGCTTGTGACGAACCATGTCCATCACGTAGCGCGCTTTTCGCGCGGTGACTCGCGCGAATCGGTGGCTAGCCTTGTAGGTCTTCACTCTAGTCCGCTCCGATCGAGGTGAGCCTGCTCGGTGGCCGAAGGTCCACTGAAGAAGGCGCGTGATTCGAAGGTCGCGAAGCGATCCATGGAATCACTTCTTCGAGCCTGCGTGCGCGCGGAAGGTCCGCGTCAACGAAAACTCACCGAGCTTGTGCCCGACCATGTTCTCGCCCACGGAGACTCGCTTGAACTCTTTCCCGTTGTGCACGAGGAACTGCATGTTGATCATGTCGGGGATGATCGTGCTGGCTCGAGCCCAGGTCTTGATCGCTTCCGTACTCCCCGTCTCCTTGGCCTTGAGTACCTTCTTCATGAGCTTCAGGTCCACGTACGGACCCTTCTTCAGCGAACGTCCCATGTCGGCCTCGGTCCTCTCCCGATCACTTCCGACGCTTGCGTCGGCGGATGATGCTCTTGTTCGATGCTTTGCGAGGCGATCGAGTCTTCCCGCCCTTGGAGAGCACTCCCGTCGCCGAGCAGGGGTGACGACCCCCCGCGGTCCGACCCTCGCCGCCGCCCATCGGGTGAGCGACTGGGTTCATCGCCGTTCCGCGAACGTGTGGCCGCCGGCCCATCCAGCGCTTCCGCCCCGCTTTCCCGAGTTTTATCAGGTTGTGCTCTTCGTTCCCGACCATACCGATCGTGGCGCGGCAGCGGTGATGCACCTGTCGGATCTCACCCGAGGGGAGAGAAAGGACCGCGACACTCCCCTCCTTGGCGAGGAGCTGAACGCTCATCCCGGCGGAGCGAGCGAGCTTGCCGCCCTGGCCCGGGACGAGTTCGATGTTGTGGATCGCGAGGCCGGTCGGAATGTTGCGGATCTCCATCGAGTTGCCGGTGCGCGGCTCCGCTACGTCTCCCGACTCGATGCGGTCTCCGACATTGAGCCCACGAGGGCAGAGGATGTAGCGCTTCTCCCCGTCCGCGTAGTGCAGGAGCGCGATTCGCGCCGTGCGGTTCGGGTCGTACTCGATCGTTGCAACCCTCGCCGGCACTCCGTCCTTGTTGCGCAAGAAGTCGACCCGGCGATAGAGACGACGGTGGCCGCCACCTCGATGCTTCGAGGTGATGTGGCCGTGGTTGTTGCGACCGCCATTGCGGGTGATGCGCTCACAGAGCGACTTCTCGGGGCTCGTCGACGTAATCTCGGAAAAGTCCGAGACCGATGCACCGCGGCGCCCGGCTGAGGTCGGCTTGAATTTGCGAACTCCCATGGTTCCCTATCCTCCCGCGCTCACAGGATGTCGATCTTGTGGCCCGGGACGAGCGTGACGATCGCCTTCTTGTATCCCTTGGTGAACCCGATCGCCTTTCCGAGGCGCTTGCGCTTCCCGGTCTGATTCGAGGTGTTCACCTTCTTCACGACGACGTCGAAGATCTCTTCGACCGCGGCCTTGATCTCGATCTTGTTCGCCGTCTTGTCGACCTTGAAGACGTAGATGCCGTCGTCGTCGATCCCTCCGGTCGCCTTCTCGGTGATCAGCGGCTGACGGATGATCGAGCGCGCGTCTTTCATGACTCAGTCCCCCCCGAGAGGGCGCTCTCGCGCTGCTGGATCTCGTCGAACGCATCGGCGAGCAGCACCAGATTCCGGTGTTTGAGCAGGGCGAGGGTGTTGAAGTCGCTGACGGGAAGGACCTCCACCCCCGGAAGGTTGCGGCAGGAGAGCGCGACGATGCGGCGCGCTTCGACCGGCATCGAAGAGGAGAGACCGATCAGGCAAGACCCGGCCACGCCGGCCTTCGAGAGTGCCTTTCTGATCGTCGGTGCGGACGGGGACACGGCGGAGAACGACTCGAGGATTCTGGTCTCGCCGTCGAGGAGCTTCGAAAGGGTCGCCTGACGCACGGCGAGGCGCCGCTGTTGCTTCGGGAGGCCGTAATCGTAGTCCCTCTTGCGCGGTCCGAAAACGGTGCCTCCGCCGCGCCAGATCGGGGATTTCTTGTCGCCCGCTCGCGCGCGACCGGTCCCCTTCTGGCGCCACGGCTTCTTGCCGGATCCGTGTACCTCGCCCCGCGTCTTCGTGTGCGCGGTTCCTCGGCGAAGACGGCCCTGCTGACGCCGGACCGCTTCCTTGAGAAGCGCATAGTTCGGGAAGTTCGAGATCGGACCGGCGGAGAACGTACGCGTCCCGTTCGCCGAGCCGTCTTCCCCGTGAACGGGGATCTCGACGGGTTCGGGCGTCACTACTTCGATTTGGATCGACTCGTCCATCGGATCCCTACAGGCTCTCCTGGATGTACAGGTATCCACCTTTGGGGCCGGGGACCGCACCCCGGACCACGAGGAGGTTGAGTGCGGAGTCGGCGGAGATCACCTTCAGGTTCCGAACCTTGACCCGCTCGTTGCCGTACTGCCCCGGCATTTTCTTACCTTTGATGACCCGACCCGGATCCTGGTGCATCCCGGTCGAGCCGATGCTCCGCTTGCTCTTCGAACCGTGAGACTTCGGTCCGATACGGTGGTTCCACCGGACCACCGTCCCCGTGAATCCGCGACCGCGCGTGATTCCGGCGATGTCCACCGTGGCCACTCCCTCGAAGAGTGATACGTCGAACTTCTCCCCCGCCGCGAGCTCGCTCCCCTCGAACGGGGGGATTTCGCGGATCAGACGGGTGGCGGCGACTCCGAGCTTCTTGCACAGTCCCACTTGGGGCTTGTTCGGGTTCTTCTTCGACTCGTCGAACCCGACCTGCAATGCGGAGTAGCCGTCCTTCTCCTCGGTCTTCACCTGGAGCACCGTACAGGGCCCGGCCTCGATCAGGGTGACGGGGACCCGAACCCCATCCTCTTGATAGACCTGGGTCATTCCGACCTTGCGGCCGAGGATCGACTTGCGGATGCGAGCTACCATTGCCGAAGCTTCCCCTCAGATCTTGATCCGGATGTTCACGCCCGCGGGCATGTTGATCTTCGTCAGGGCTTCCATCGTCTTCGCGGTCGCCTCGCTGATCTCGATGATCCGCTTGTGCGTGCGCATTTCGAACTGCTCCCGCGACTTCTTGTCGACGTGCGGCGAGCGGAGCACCGTGTAGCGCTCGATGCGAGTCGGCAGCGGGATCGGGCCATGGACCCGAGCACCGGTCCGCTTCGCAGTCTCCACGATCGAGATCGACGCCCCATCGAGGACCTGGTGGTCGTAGGCCTCCATGCGGATCCGAATCTTGTTCTTCACCATCGTTTCGCCCGCATCATCCTTCGTCCTACTTCCTGGTCGAGCGCCCACTGTGGGCCCGCCCGACCCCGTTCCGCCCCCCCCAGGCACCACCACGGCAGACCCCGTGGCAGACCTCGTTCCGGTGACACCGGGAGCGGCGACCTGCCGCCCCGATTTTCCCGGGGAGGTTCGTGGACCGGGTGGTACCCCCACTCCGGGGGGCCGGCCCGATCTGTAAGTCTCTATCCACAGGGGAATTAGAGACAGCAGAGACCGTGACAGAAGCGGGTGATTATAGGTGAACGAAAGGGGGAGTCAACGGAGACCGGCGGTCTATGAAAGGTTTCTGAGGCAGATGCTAGGGTCCTGAGTCCCACTGCGGCTGGCGCGAACTTCTGACTCAGGACGCTAGAACCGAAATCTCTCCGCGTCCGCCTCGGGCGCCTCCTGAAACCCGATCGGTTCCAGCGACAGGCTGGCCCTCCCCTGGCTGAGAGAGCGGATGGAGGTCGTGTAGCCGAAGACCTCGTTGAGAGGGACAACCCCCCCGAGCCTTCGCAAGCCACCCGGGAGCTGTTCGACGCCGTCGATGGTGGCGCGGCGGCGGATCAGGTCCTGGTGGATTGCGCCGAAATACTCCTCCGGCGTGTTGATCTCGAATCGCATCACCGGCTCGAGCAGGACCGCTCCCGCAATCTTCTCGATCGCGTCGAAGCACTCCCGGCATGCCATCGCGATCCCGATTTCGGTGGTCTGGGGGGTGATCGGCGGGATGCGGATCCCGACCCGCACCTGGATGTAGGGGACGCCGAATGCTCCCCCCGATGCCACACACCCCTGGACCGCCTCCTCGATCCCTTTCCGCCACCCCGCCGGCACGTCTCCCGCATCGATCCAGTCCACCTCGCTGCCGGTGAGCTCCCGATCCGGATGTGCCTCGAGTTCGATCCCGCCGTGGTGGTCCTTTCCCCCCAATTGGCGCTCGAAGTGGATCTTCTTGCGCACCACGGAGCTGAGGGTCTGCCGGTAGGAGACCCGCGGTTTCCCGACGTTCGCGTCGATCTTGAAGTCCCGCACCAGTCGATTCCGGATCACCTCGAGGTGCAGCTCCCCCATCCCGCTGATGATGAACTGCCCATCGTCGTTGACATGGATCCGGAAAGTGGGGTCCTCCTTCGTCAGTCGCTCCAACTGGTCCTGGAGCCTGTCCCGGTCGGTGGAGCTCTTCGGCTCGATCGCGATCGAGATCACCGTCTCGGGAAAGACCACGTTTTCGAGGATGATCGGCTTGCCTTGGTCGCAGAGAGTGTCTCCGGTGCCCGAGAAACGCAGCCCCATCACCGCGACGATGTCGCCGGCGACCGCTTGTTCGATGATCTCGCGATCCCCGGCGTGCATGCGGTACAGGTTTCCGATGCGCTCCTTCTTCCCCGTCCGGGGATTGAGGCACGCCTGCCCCTTCGCGATCTTTCCCGAGTAGATCCTGAGGTAGAAGATCTCCCCGTGAGAGTCGATCTGGACCTTGAAGACGAGTGCAGCGAACGGCTCGTCGGCCACGAGGGCGCGCGTGAGTTTGTTTCCGGTCCGAAGATCATGGCCCACGACGTGATCGAGATCGGAGGGATCGGGGAGGTAGGCGACGACGGCGTCGAGGAGCGGTTGGATCCCCTTGTTCTTGAACGCCGACCCGCCGAGCACCGGGACCCAATGCCGATCCAGAGTGCCGCGGCGAATTTCGCGCTCGAGGAGCTCGACGGGAACCGGCTCCCCTTCGAGGACCTTCTCCATCACCCGGTCGGAGTGGTCGGCGACCCGCTCGAGGAGCAATTCCCGGTACATCTCAGCGGTCTCCGCGACCGAGGGATCGATCTCCTCCTCGATGACTTTCTGCCCCAGGCTCTCCGCGTCGAAGGAGAGTTGGCGCATTCGGACCAGGTCGACGATCGCCCGGAAGTCCCCCTCGGTACCGACCGGGACGATCACCGGGAGACAGATGCAGCGGAACTCCACCGCGATCTCCTCGAGCACCCGGAAGAAGTCCGATCCGATCCGGTCGAGCTTGTTCACGAAAGCGATCCGCGGCACCGAGTATTTGTCCGCCTGGCGCCACACCGTCTCGGACTGCGCCTCGACCCCGGCGACTCCGCAGAACACCCCGATCGCGCCGTCGAGGACACGAAGGGACCGTTCGACCTCGGCGGTGAAGTCGACATGGCCGGGGGTGTCGATCAAGTTGATCCGGGCCCCTGCCCACTCGAACGTGGTCGCCGCGCTGGTGATCGTGATCCCCCGCTCCTGCTCCTCGACGAGCCAGTCCATATGGGCTGTGCCCTCATGAACTTCGCCGATGCGGTACTCCCGGCCGGAGTAGAAGAGGAATCGTTCCGAGACGGTCGTTTTCCCCGCATCGATGTGGGCGATGATTCCGATATTCCGGGTAGGTCCCATCTCTGCGATTCCCAATCTTCCGCGAGGAGCGCGGATTGTCGGGGAACCGGGAGGTGCCGGCAAGGGGAGCGAGAGGATCCCACTCGAGAGAGACCAACGGAACGCGGCTCCGCGCAGATGGAACGGGGGAGGTCCGAGGTTCTGACTCACCTCTCCCCAGCTGGTGGTCCAGCACGTCGTGAACGATGCGGATGCGATGCCCGACGGCGGCGATCTCACTCTCGAGGGAGCCCCACTCTCGGGCGCTCCGTCTCGAGATCCGCGATACCGGTTGCGGGATCTCGACGGAGAGCCAAGCGAAGATCTTCGATCCCTGCTTCACGACGAGGCCCCCCCCGTACGGTACGGGCCTCGGCCTCGCCTCGCGTCGATCCGCACTGCGGTGGAACTCCTGAACGGAACGATCGAGTGCGAGAACACTCTTGGGGCGGGGACGACGTTCGCGATCACGCGGCCGGAAGCGGACGAGAATGGAGACGGCGGCGAGAACTCATCGGAAGATATCGACCGAGCGAGCGAGCGACGACTCGCTCCCGAAGAGATGGGACTGGGCGCCGAAGGGGATCCTTGCCACGGACCTCCGGCGGTACTCCGACTCTGGACGCTCGCTGCGGGACGATCGCGAGCCCCCCGAGAAACCGTGGATCGGCAGGCGGGCGTCCGGGACAGGCATCACCTTCGGCGAGCCAGTCCCCGCGAGAGGCGGGCGTCCGGGACAGGCATCACCTTCGGCGAGCCAGTCCCAGCGAGAGGCGAGCGTCCGGGACAGGCATCACCTTCGGCGAGCCAGTCCCAGCAAGAGGCGAGCGTCCGGGACAGGTATCACCTTCGGCGGGCCCGTCCCATCACCAGGCGTAGTGGGCGAAGAGTTTGTTGGCCTCGGCCATTTTGTGGGTGTTCTCTCGCCACGAGATCGACTGGCCTTCTTTGCGGAACGCCGCCACCAGCTCGTCCGCGAGGCGATCGGCCATCGGCTTCCCGCCACGTCCCCGGATCGTCTTCATGATCGTGCGGATCGCCAGGCTCTGGCCTCGCTTGCGGGAGACCTCCATCGGAACCTGGTACGTCGCACCGCCGACCCGGCGTGACCGAACCTCGAGCTGAGGGATCACATTGCTGATCGCGGAGTGGAATGCATCGAGCGGCTCGGTGTCGGGAATCTTCTTCGCGAGGATGTCCATCGCGTCGTAGAAGATCTTCCGGGCGACACTCTTCTTCCCATCCCACATCAGCAAGTTGATGAACTTCGTCACCACCATGCTCTGAAACTTGGAGTCGGGGCGTTGGAACCGCTGGGTGGAGCGGAACTTGAACTTCGACTTCTCTTCTTTTTTTTCTTTTCCCATTTGATCCCGACCCTAGTCCCGCGACTTCTTGCCGTACTTCGACCGGCCCTGCTTGCGACCGTCCACCCCCATCGTGTCGTGGGTGCCTCGGACGATGTGGTACCGGACCCCGGGGAGGTCACGCACGCGGCCCCCGCGAACGAGCACGATCGAGTGCTCCTGAAGGTTGTGACCCTCGCCGCCGATGTAAGCGGTGATTTCCTTGCCGTTTGAGAGACGGACCCGGGCGATCTTTCGAAGAGCCGAGTTCGGTTTCTTCGGGGTCTGGGTTTTCACCTGCAGGCAGACCCCACGCTTGAACGGACAGGCTTCGAGCACCGGAGACTTGCTCTTCCTCGCCTTCTTCCGCCGGCCCGCCCGGACCAGTTGGTTGATCGTCGGCATCGCGCTCTCGTTCTATCTCGCCGGCTCTCGCCGAGCGCTCCTACTCGTCCTCTTCGTTCTCGATCTCAGCCACAGCCTCTGGGTCGGGCTCATCTTCGGACTCCACAGTGTCGGAGTCCCCGACCGCGGAATCAACCGTCTCTGGATCCCCAATTTTGGAATCCCCGGATTTGGAACCCCCGGATTTGGAACCCGCAACGACGGATGGCGGGGAGTCGAGGGGGTCGTCGCCGGCGAAATCGGCCTCTAGATCCGCCCCGAGCTCCTCATCGAGAACCTCATCGAATCCTTCCGCGACGACCGCAGCACCGACACCGTAGAGGAGGTCCTTCAGATCACCGGTCTTCGAAGCGGCGGTGGTGACCGCGGCGGGCGCGGCCTGTTTCACGGGAACGGCTTGTTGGCCGATCTTCCGTACGCCCTTGTCGAAGTACTCACGGAAGCCGGTGCCGGCCGGGATCATGTGACCCATGATCACGTTCTCCTTGAGGCCGACCAGTTCGTCCTTCTTGCCACTCAGAGCAGCTTCGGTCAGAACTTTGGTCGTCTCCTGGAAGCTCGCCGCGGAGATGAAGCTCTCCGACTGGACCGACGCCTTGGTGATCCCCTGGAGAAGCGGGTCCGCCGTCGCGGGTTTCTTCCCCTGCGTGACGATCTCCTCGTTGATGCGCCGGAATCGGAACTTGTCGATGACCGTGTCGGGGAGCAGGTCGGTGTCCCCCGGATCCTTCACCTTCACGTTCCGCAACATCTGCGAGACGATGATCTCGATGTGCTTGTCGTTGATCGTCACGTTCTGCGAACGGTACACCTTCTGGACCTCGGCGAGCAGATACCCTTGCACCGCCTCGATCCCGCGAATTCGCAGGATGTCCTTCGGTACCAAGTCTCCGTCGACCAGCGAGTCGCCACCGGTGACGCTGTCCCCCTTGTGGACGCGGAAGTGCTTCCCGTGCGGAATCACGTGCTCGATCACCACGCCGTTCTCGTTGCGAACGTTGACGATCTGTTTTCCGCGCTTCTTCTCGCCCATCTCGACGATACCGTCGATCTCGGCGATCACGGACGGGTTCTTCGGTCTCCGGACCTCGAAGATCTCGGTCACTCGCGGGAGGCCCCCGGTGATGTCCTGGGTTCCCGTGATCTCGCGGGGGGTCTTGGCGAGGAGCGTACCGGCGATGATCTTGTCGCCGACCTTGACCTCGATGTGCGCCTTCTCCGGAAGGGGGTAGAGGGCGATGATCTCGCCGCTCTCCTCGCGAACCACGATCTGCGGGTGCAGTTCTCCCTTGTGCTCGATGATCACCCGGCGGTCCTTGCCGGAGACCGGGTCCTTCTCGATCTTGAGGGTGGCGCCCTCCACCACGTCTTCGTAGTCGACCATGCCACCCGTTTCCGACAGGATCGGAATGGTGTGCGGGTCCCACGAGTAAAGGGTGGTACGCGCCTTGACGGCCTGTCCGTTCTGAACCTCGAGGATCGCGCCGAGGGGCAACTGGTGTCGTTCGATCTCGCGACCATCCTTGTCGAGGATCAGCATTTCGCCCCGTCGGTTCAGGACGATGACTTTCCCGTCGGGGTTCGTCACTTCATCGAGGCCCTTGAACTCGACCGTTCCCGCGTTGGTGGCCTGCTTCGAGGTCTCCTGCACAGCCTTCGACGCAATCCCCCCGATGTGGAAGGTCCGCATCGTGAGCTGGGTCCCCGGCTCGCCGATCGACTGCGCGGCGATGATTCCCACTGCGAGACCCAGCTCGACCGGACGCCCGGTCGAGAGATCCATGCCGTAGCACTTGGCGCAGATGCCGAGCGAAGTCTCACACGTGAGCGGGCTGCGCACGCGCAGCTTCGTGTAGCCGAGGCCCTCGATCCGTCGGGACATCGCTTCGGTGATCAATTCGTGCTCGCGGGCGACCACCTCGTCATTCTTGACGTCCTTCACCGTGGTCAGCGAGGTGCGACCCATGATTCGGGCGGCGAGGGGGATGTCGACCTTGTCCCCACGGTAGACCACCTCCTTGGTGATCCCGTTGAGGGTGCCGCAATCCGCGTTGGTGATGACGACGTTCTGGGCGACGTCCGCGAGTTTTCGGGTCAGGTATCCCGAGTCCGCCGTCTTCAGTGCGGTATCCGCGAGACCCTTCCGGGCACCGTGCGTCGAGGAGAAGTACTCGAGGACGCGCAGGCCCTCTCGGAAGCTCGCCTTGATCGGGGTCTCGATGATCTTGCCGTTCGGCTTCGCCATCAGCCCCCGCATCCCCGCGAGCTGCCGGATCTGCGTCACGCTCCCCCGCGCGCCCGAAGTGACCATCACCCAGATCGGATTCACGTACGGGTTGCCGGGTTCGGTGTCGGTGCGGAGACGCTCCATCAGCTGGTCCCCGACCTGCTCTGTCGCGTGGGTCCAGAGGTCGATGATCTGGTTGTAGCGCTCCCCCTCGGTGATCACACCGCTGCGATAGAGGCCCTCGATCTGATCGACCTTCTTCTGGGTCGCAGCGAGGATCCCCGCCTTCGTATTGGGGAGGCGCAGGTCGTCGACGGAGAAGCTCATCCCGGAGCGGGTCGCCGCCTTGAAGCCGAGTTCCTTCATGTCATCGAGGAGCTTGAGCGTCGACTTGCGGCCAAGTCGGCGGTAGCAGTCGTGGATGACTCGCTTCAGGTCCTTCTTGCTCAGCTCGTGGTTGTAGAACGGCATCCCCTTGGAGAGCAGATCGTTGAAGATGATCCGTCCCGGGGTGGTGACGACAAGACCGTTCGCGTCCGTCTCCTCACGCTCCCCCTTCGCGTTGAAGACCTCACGCCCTTCCGTCATCCGGACCCGGACGAGGGCGTGTCCGTGCACCCTTCCCGACCCCAGTGCGGTGAAGACTTCATCGATGGAGAAGAACCGCATCCCGTCGCCCGCCATGCCGGGGAGGCCGATCGTCAGATAGAAGCACCCGAGGACGATATCCTGCGAGGGCGCGATGATCGGGTTCCCGTGGGCGGGAGAGAAGATGTTGTTCGTGCTGAGCATCAGGTTCTGCGCTTCGACTTGGGCTTCGATCGACAGCGGCAGGTGCACCGCCATCTGGTCCCCGTCGAAGTCGGCGTTGAAACCCTCGCAGACGAGCGGGTGGACCAGGATCGCGTTTCCTTCGATCAGCACCGGCTCGAACGCCTGGATCCCCATCCGGTGGAGGGTCGGCGCGCGGTTGAGTAGGACCGGGTGACCCTTGGTCACCTCCTCGAGGATGTCCCAGACTTCCTCGTCCTTCCGCTCGAGCATTTTCTTGGCGCTCTTGATGGTGTCCGCGTACCCGAGCTCCTTCAGCCTGCGGATGATGAACGGCTGGAACAACTCTAGGGCGATCTTCTTCGGCAGCCCGCACTGGTGCAGTCGGAGCTCGGGACCGACCGCGATCACCGAACGGGCGCTGTAGTCGACCCGCTTGCCGAGCAGGTTCTCGCGGAACCGGCCCTGCTTCCCCTTGATCATGTCGGTGAGCGACTTGAGCGGGCGATTGTTCGAACCGAGCACCGGGCGACGGCAGCGGTTGTTGTCGAAGAGCGCATCCACCGAGTGCTGCAGCATCCGCTTCTCGTTGCGGATGATCACCTCGGGAGCGTTCAGGTCGAGGAGCTTCTTCAGCCGGTTGTTCCGGTTGATCAAGCGGCGGTACAGGTCGTTCAGGTCGGACGTCGCGAAGTTACCACTCTCCAATAGCACCAGCGGCCGGAGGTCGGGCGGGATCACCGGAACGACGTCGAGGATCAGCCACTCCGCATTGTTCCCCGAGTCGAGAATCGTCTGCACGATCCGCAGCCGGCGGATCAGGTTCGCCTTCTTCTGCTTCGAGCGGCTGACCTCGTACTCCTGGGCGAGCTCCACGGCGAGCTCCTTCAGGTTGATCCGGCGGATCATCTCCCGGATCGCCTCCGCCCCCATGTCGGCGACAAAACCGTCACCGTACTTTTCGAGGGCGAAGCGGAACTCCTCCTCGCTGAGGAGTTGTTTCTCTTTCAACGGAGTGTCACCCGGATCGATGACCACATAGTCCTGGTAGTAGATCACCCGCTCGAGGTGGGTGGTCTTCATGTCGAGGAGGTTGCCGAGGCGGGACGGCATCGCCTTGAAGAACCAGATGTGCACCGTGGGGGCGGCCAGGTTGATGTGGCCCATGCGGCTGCGGCGCACCCGCGAGTGGGTGATCTTGATCCCGCAACGGTCGCAGATGATCCCCTTGTGCTTGATTCCCTTGTACTTGCCGCAAGCGCACTCCCAATCGCGCTCGGGGCCGAAGATCCGCTCGCAGAAGAGTCCATCCTTCTCCGGACGGTAGGTTCGGTAGTTGATGGTCTCCGGCTTCCGCACCTCGCCGTATGACCAGGACAAGATGTCGGTCGGCGACGCCAACCTGATGTTGACGGCGTTGAAGTCGTTCACCTTGTCGTAGATCGGTTCGATCATCGATCCTCCTGCAACAGAACTCACTACCGTGACCCGTTGCCGTGGGAGCCTGCCCAGTGGCCAAAAGACCACTGCCGCAGGCTCGGTCTAGAGGGCGCCGCCGGGGCGGCGCCCTGCTAGACGCGTTTCTCTAGTTCGAGGTTCAATCCCAGCCCCTTGATCTCGTGCGTCAGCACGTCGAAGGAGACTGGGGTACCGGCCTCGAGTGTGTTCTCGCCCTTGACCATCGACTCGTAGATCTTCGCCCGCCCGTCGACGTCGTCCGACTTCGCGGTGAGCAGCTCTTGAAGGATGTGCGCGGCGCCGTACGCCTCGAGCGCCCACACTTCCATCTCGCCGAAGCGCTGGCCCCCGAAGCGCGCCTTTCCACCCAGCGGCTGCTGGGTGATCAGCGAATAGGGTCCCGTCGCGCGAGCGTGGATCTTGTCGTCCACCAAGTGGTGTAGCTTCAGAATGTAGAGGCGTCCGACGGTCACCTTCTGCTCGAGGGTTTCCCCGGTCCGACCGTCGTAGAGCACCGCTTTGCCATCGGCGGGAAGGCCCGCCTCGATGAGGGCTTCGCGAACCTGCACTTCGGTTGCGCCGTCGAAGATCGGGGTCACCGCGCGGTAACCGCACTTCTCCGCCGACCACCCGAGGTGAGTCTCCAGAATCTGACCGAGGTTCATCCGCGATGGCACGCCGAGGGGGTTCAGGATCACCTCCACCGGGGTGCCGTCCGCGAGGAAGGGGCAGTCCTCGATCGGGAGGATCTTCGAGATCACTCCCTTGTTGCCGTGACGCCCGGCCATCTTGTCGCCGACCGAGAGGTTTCGCTTGGTGGCGACCCAGACCTTGACCATTTCGATCACGCCGGGGGAGAGTTCGTCCCCCCGGGTCAGGCGATTCACTTCGCGGTTCTTGTAGTCTTCGAGCGCTTCCATCTTCTCGAGCCGCACGCGCAGCGACTCCTTGATGGCCGCGTTCTTCTTCGCGGACGAGCCGAGGAAGTGGGACGGGCTGAGGGCGATCTTCACCGCGTGGACACTCAGGCCCGCGTACAGCTCATCCGCCTTGAAGATGCGTCCACTATTCGGGTCGCGCGGTGAGGTGCCGGTGGTCTCCTTGAGCTCGGTGATGAGCTCATCGATCTCGCGCAGGATCGAGGAGTGCGTCGACTCCTCGATGTCGTTGACCTCTTTCTTGGTCTTCTTCCGCTCCTCCTCGGAGAGGTCGGAGCGCCGCGAGAACTTCTTCGATCCGATCACGACCCCTTCGACCCCCGACGGGACGGTGAGGGAGTCGTTCTTCACGTCCTCGCCGGCGCGACCGAAGATCGCGTGGAGCAGCTTCTCCTCCGGCGAGAGTTCGCTCTTCGACTTCGGGATCACCTTGCCGACCAGGATGTCGCCCTGGGCGACATGGGTGCCGGTGAGGACTATTCCGTCCTCGGCGAGGTTGAGCAGCATCCGCTCGGAGACGTTCGGAATGTCCCGGGTGAATTCCTCGCGCCCGAGCTTCGTCTCGCGGATCTCGATCTCGAACTCGTCGATGTGGAGCGAGGTGAAGGAGTCGTTACGGACCAGGTTTTCCGAGACGATGATCGCATCCTCGAAGTTGTAGCCATCCCAACTCATGAACGCGACCAGCACGTTGCGGCCGAGCGAGAGCTCCCCGTCGTGGGTCGCTGCTCCGTCCGCGATCACCTGCCCCTTGGCGACTGTCTCGCCGAGCGCCACACAGGGGCGCTGGTTCTGGCAGGTACGTTCGTTGAGGCCGCGGTACTTTCGGAGTTGGTGGCGCTCTCCATCGATGGTGACGTGCTCCGCATCGACGGAGGTGACGGTGCCATCCTCGCGGGCGACGATCACCATGCCGGAGTTCCGCGCGACGTGTACTTCCATGCCGGTCGACACCAGCGCGGGCTGGGTCCGCAGGAGCGGCACCGCCTGACGCTGCATGTTCGAGCCCATCAGAGCCCGGTTTGCGTCGTTGTGCTCGAGGAAGGGGATCAACGCAGCGGAGACCCCGACCAGCTGCAGCGAGCTGACATCCATGTACTGAACTTGCTCGGGTGACACCAGGAAGAACTCGCCGTTCAGGCGTGCGAGCACGAGATCCCCCATGAATTCGCCCTTGGGGCCGACCTCGATGTCCGCCGGGGAGAGGTACACCCCCTCTTCCTCGTCGGCGCGCAGGAACACCACCGCGGTGGCGTCGCGTTTCACCCTTCCGGCCTTCACCTCGAAGTACGGAGTGATCAGGAAGCCGTATTCGTCGATCGTCGCGAACACGCTGAGCGATGAGATCAGCCCGATGTTCGTCCCTTCCGGGGTCTCGATCGGACAGATCCGCCCGTAGTGGGAGATGTGCACGTCCCGAACCTCGAAGCCGGCACGCTTCCGGTTCAATCCCCCCGGGCCGAGCGCGCTGAGGCGTCGCTCGTGGGTGAGCTGTGACAGCGGGTTGGTCTGGTCGACCACCTGCGACAGCTCGCCGCGTCCGAAGAAGAACTCGATCGCCGAGGAGATGGTCTTCGAGTTGATGACGCTGCGGGGAGTCAGGTTCTCGAGCTCCATCATGCTCATCCGCTCCTGAACGGTGCGCTTGAGCTTGAGGAACCCCTTCCGCATCTCCTCGCCGGCGAGTTCCTCGATCGTCCGCACCCGGCGGTTGCCCAAGTGGTCGATATCGTCGATCTCGCCTTCCGATCGGCGCAACTTGAAGACGTACGAGATCGACTCGAGGATGTCCTCCGGCTGAAGGGTCATCTCGGACTCGGGGATGTCGAGACCGAACTTCCGGTTCACCCGGAAGCGGCCGACCCGCCCGAGACGGTACTTGTTCGGGTTGTAGAACTTGTCGAAGAAGAGCTCACGGGCCTTGGCGACCTGGGGAGGGTTCCCCGGGCGCAGGCGCTGGTAGATGCGGATCAGCGCCTCTTCGTGGTCCGTGGTGTTGTCTTCCTTCAGTGTCTTCAGGATCAGCGGATCGAAGTCCTCGGGGAGGACCTTGAAGTTGCTCTTCCCGCCGCGCTTCGCGACCATCTCCTCGCCGAAGAAACTGGTCAGGAACGTCGAGGTGAAGCGGTCGCCGGTGTGGAGGAGGATCTCGCCGGTCTCGGCGTCGATGATGTCCTCGGCCGAAACGCGACCCGTCCCCGGGCCGTCCTCGGCGGCGGGGACGAGCTTGTCGATTCCCCGGGCGGTACCGACCCGAATCGTCTCGAGGCGGTAGAAGGTCTCGAGGATCTGGGTATCACTCGAGAACCGCTCATCCATCGCTCGGAGCAGCATCGTCGACGGGAACTTGCCCGACTGGTCGATCCGGACCGTCAGGACCTCTTTCTTCGAGACGTTGAACTCGATCCACGAGCCGCGCTCGGGAATGATCCGGCAGGAGTGCAGTCGCTTGTCCGAAGTGTGCAGTTCCTCGGTGAAGTCGACCCCAGGCGAACGGTGGAGCTGGCTGACGATCACCCGCTCCGAGCCGTTCACGATGAACTCACCGCCACCGATCATCAGCGGGATCTCGCCGAGGTAGACCTCTTCCTCGACCGACTCGGTCTCCTTGACCATGCGGAGGCGGATCTTGAACGGCGCACCAAAGGTCAGCTTGAGTTGGCGGCACTCGTCCACAGTGTACCGCGGGCGCCCCAACTCGTAGCCGAGGTACTCGAGCGAGATCTTCCCGTCGTAGCTCTCGATCGGGAAGATCTCGCGCAGGATCGACTCGATCCCGATGTTGTCGCGGTCGCTCCAGTGGATGTCCTTCTGAAGGAACTGCTCGTACGCCTTGATCTGCAGTTCCATGAGGTCCGGGATCGGCACCACGGATCCACCACGACCGAAATGTCGTTTCACCATCGAGAGCTCTCTTCGTTCAGAGGTTCCCGAACTGCGCGGGATCCGACCGTTCGGGCCCCCGCGCGACGCTCACCGGAGGGAGATCCGGTACTCGCCGAACGCGCGGAAGAAAAAGTAGAGAAAGAGAAGAAGACGGGCGCGACGGGCGCGAAGCAGAAATCAGCGGTGCATCCCTCGAAACGGCAACGTCGCGGGGCTCCGGGCGTACCGCCCCCCCGCGACGCTACACTGCGTCCGGTTGCGACTGCAAAGATCGAGGAGACATGCCTCGAGGGTGTCACCATCGATGGAGCTACTTGAGCTCCACGGTCGCGCCAGCGGCCTCCAGGTCCTTCTTGATCTTCTCGGCCTCTTCCTTGTCCACGCCCTCTTTGACCGGCTTCGGCGCACCGTCGACCAGATCCTTGGCGTCCTTGAGGCCGAGCGAGGTGATGCCCCGCACTGCCTTGATCACCTGGATCTTGTTCGCACCGACCTCCTTGAGGATCACGTCGAAGGTCGACTGCTCCTCTTCGACGGCGGCGTCACCCCCACCCATTCCCATCGGCATCATCATGCCCATCGACGGAGCTGCGGCGGTCACGCCGAACTCGTCCTCGAGGGCGCCCTTGAGCTCCACGAGCTCCATCACGTTGAGAGTCTTGATGCTCTCGACGAGAGGGCTGACCTTGGCCGAGAGGGGAGCCTTCTCGGCGGCGGCGGTATTGACTTCAGACATCGTCTACTCTCCCTCTTCCTTCTGCTTGTCCGCGATCGCCTGGAGCACTCCAGGGACCCCGGCGAGTATGCTCTGAGTGACCCCGACCAATTGAATGAGCGGAGCTGCGACCACCGACACCAGCATTTGATGGATGTCGTGGACGCTCGGCATTGTGGTCAGCCGCTCCGCCTCGGCAGGTCCGAGGACCTCACCGTCGAGCAGCCCACCCTTGAATTTGATCTCTTTCTTGTTCTTCTTCCGCCAGTCCGCCACCAACTTGGAGGTGGTGATCACGTGCTCGCCTCCGACGAGGACCGCGGTCGGACCGCTGAGACTCTCCTCCGGGATCGAGACTCCGTGCGCCGCGAAGACGCGGCGGGCGAGCGAATTCTTCACCACGCTGACCGTGATCCCCGCCCGGCGGAGTTCGGTGCGGTAGGCGTGCGTGTCCTCGGCATTCAGCCGAGAAATATCTACGAGCACGGCGTCTCCGACCCCGCCGAAGCGGCGGCCGAGGTCGCGCGTGATCAGCTCCTTCATTCGACGTGCCATCTCGCCACTCCCTACATGCTCACTTGGACCGGGACCGAGGGGGACATCGTCGACTTGATGTAAGCCTTCCGGATGAAGAGCCCCTTCGTGCCTGAGGGCCGAAGTGTCTTCACGTGTTCGATCAAGGCACTGATGTTCTCGACGAGCTGCTGCTTCGTGAAGCTGCGCCGTCCCACCGGTGCATGGATGATCGCTCCTGCGTCGTTCCGGAACTCGATCTTCCCTGCGACGAACTCGCGCACCGCGGTGGCGACGTCGGCGGTCACGGTCCCCGATTTCGGGGATGGCATCTTGCCCTGGGGGCCGAGAACCCGACCGAGCTTCCCGACGAATCGCATCATCGAGGGGTGGGCGATCGCGACGTCGAAGTCGAGCCAGCCTTCCCCGATCTTCTTCGCGAGTTCTTCGCCGGAGGCCTCGATCGCCCCAGCCTGGATGGCAGAGGCCGCATCATCTCCCTCGCAGAACGCGATGACCCTCAGCTTCTTCCCCGTGCCGTGGGGGAGCGAGAATGCGCCGCGCACCGCTTGGGCGGTCTGCTTCGGGTCGATCCCGAGCCGCAGCGCCACCTCGACCGTCTCGTCGAACTTGACGGAGTCGAACTGCTGCAACCTCTCCACCGCTGCGTGGAGCTCGATTGGGTCGAGGACCCCCTGCTTCTTGATGTTCGAATCGTGCCGCCGGCTGATCTTGGTCATCACTTCACCTGGATTCCCATGCTGCGCGCGGTGCCCTCGACGATGCGGCAGGCCGCCTCGATGGACGCTGCGTTCAGGTCCTCCATCTTGGTCTCGGCGATCTCGCGAACCTGAGCTTTGTCGACCGTACCCACGACCTCGTGCCCCGGGTTGTTCGCGCCCTTCGCCAGAGCGGCCGCTTTCTTGAGCAGCACGGAGGCGGGAGGCGACTTCAGGATGAACTCGAAACTACGGTCGGCGTAGACGGTGATCTCGACCGGGATGATCAGTCCCGGCCTGTCCGCTGTCAGGGCGTTGAACTGCTGGACGAACTGCCCGATGTTCACGCCGTGCTGACCGAGGGCTGGTCCGACCGGCGGCGCCGGGGTCGCCTTCCCACCGGGGCACTGCAGCTTGATCTTTCCCGTGACCTTCTTCGCCATCGCTTCAGACCTTCTCCACTTGCCAGTACTCGAGATCGACCGGGGTCTCCCGGCCGAAGATCGTCACCATGACGCGGATCATCCCCTTCGAGGGCTGAACCTCTTCGACGACCCCCTCGAAATTCTCGAAAGGACCTTCCTTGATCTTGACCAAGTCGTTCTTCTCGACCTCGATCTTGACCTCGGGAGCCTCGTCTCGCTCGCGCTCCTCGAGTACGTCGAGCAGCTTCCGGACCTCTTTGGCGGTCATCGGGATCGGCTTCGCGCCCCCCCCGACGAAGTCCCCCACTCCGGGGGTATCGCGCAGCAGGTACCAGATCTCCTCGACCAGCTGCATCTCCATGAAGAAGTACCCCGGGTAGAGTTTCATCTCACGGATGCGCTTCTTGCCTTCCTTGATCTCACCGATCTTCTGCTTCGGGACCACGATCGCGCGCACGAAGCGATCGAGGCTGGCCAGCTGCAGCTTTCTCCGGATCTTGGTCGAGAGCGTGTCTTCGCGACCGCTCTGCACTCGGATCACGTACCAGTTGAGCGCTTCCTCCGGAACGTCGTCCTTGCCGAAGCTCTCGGCGGTCGGAAGCCCACCCTCGCCGATGATGGATTCGGCCTTCTTCTCGGCCTTCTTCGTCGCCCTCTTCCGGGTCGGCTGAGCCGGTTCCACCCCGAGTGAAGGTTCGGCGGGGGAGTCATCAGCAGACGCGGCGGAGTCGGGCTCGTCCTTTGGCGCCACCTCGAAGATCGGGTCGACTCCCGCCTCCGATGTGTCGGCCTCGCCCCCGACCGGTGCGGGTGCGGGAACCTCGGCGTGCTCTCGCACTTCCTCCGAGCTGCCCTCGCTGAACACGCGTCCCCCCCTAGCCTTTCAGACCGTAGAGCAGGTCTTGGACCATCTGGAAAACCACGTCCGCGAACGAGATCCAGAGCCCGAAGACCAAGCAAGTGACGATGACGACGATCGAGTTGTTGACCGTCACCTTGCGCGTAGGCCAGGTGACCTTGTTCTTGAGTTCACCTTCAGTGTCGATGAGGAAGTCCGAGAACCTGGGATGGTTGTACAACCAGACTCCGCCGAGGACGAACGGCAGCAGAACCACCAACGCCGCGACCGACTGCACCCGGATCGACCAATTGAAGAAGGGGAGCTTGAAGAGCTCCGCGCGACTCCATTCGGTCCCCTCCAACCAGGCGAAGAAGGACACGGTGGCGTAGAGCCCGGTGACTCCCACGAGCGTTGCGAGCGCACCTCGGGCCCAGATCCCCTGCCCTTCCTTGTACATCCTGAGGCTCATCCGTCTCCCGCTCTATCAAGCCCCCGCCGGCGCGTCGGGAGCCCGTACTGTCAAATGGCAGGCCAGGAGGGATTCGAACCC
>JAQBGV010000005.1:0-23685 GCA_032128395.1 Planctomycetota bacterium
GACTGGCTCGCGGCTCTGCCGTGATGCCTGTCCCGGACGATGGCCTGGTTCAAGGGCGGTCGATCGGCAGGCGAGTGTCCGGGACAGGCATCAGCGCAGTGCGCTGAGCCAGTCCCACCATCCACCGAGGACTACACCCCAGGCGACCCGTGCTCAGGCCCGTTGCCAAGCTGGAACGAGAGTCCTCCGCCGCGCACGGGAAGGGGGGTGACCAAGGGGCGGAACGGTGATCGGAGCACACTCAGATGCTCGAGAGCCGCCCGCCGTCCACCGCGAGGCACACTCCGTTGACATAGCTCGCGGCCGGGGACGCGAGAAAGGCGATCACGTCACCGATCTCTCGAGGTCTCGCGAAACGACCGGCGGGGATCAACGATCGCATCGCACCGGCGATCTCGGCATCGGTTCGGCTCTCTCGCGCGGCGCGCCCCGAGATGAGCGATCCGAGTCGCTCGGTGTCCGTGAAACCGGGCAGCACGCTGTTCACGGTGATCCCGAACGATCCGAGCTCCTTCGACAGGGTCTTGGCCCAGCTCGCGACGGCGCCGCGAGTGGTGTTCGAGACGCCCAGGTTGGCGATCGGCTCTCGGACCGAGGTCGAGATCACGTTGATGATCCGGCCGTACTCCGCCTCCTTCATGCCAGGGACCGTGGCCTGGGCGATGATCTGGTTGGCGACGACGTGACGGGTCAGCGCCCGGATGAACTCCTCCGGATCCGCTCCGAAGACCGGTCCCGCCGGGGGCCCCCCCGAGTTGTTCACGACGATGGTGTGGGCGCCTTCGCGCTCGATGAGCTGCGTGATCTCGCGCTGGACGTCGGAAGGGTCATCGAAGTCGACGACCAGGACTCCGTGAGCGCCGCCCTCTGCGGGGGGGAGCGAGTCCCGTACTCCTTCGAGCAGAGTTTCGTTCCGGGCGACGAGGGTCACGCGACTGCCCAGCTCGGCGAGCGCCTCCGCCGCAGCTCGGCCGATCCCTTGGCTCGAGCCGCAGACGAGGGCGCGGTGACCGGAGAGCGAGAGGTCCATCGGCTTCCTCTCTATTGTTCCAGTGCTTCCACATCGAGCGTGATCCGTACTTCGTCGCCCACGACAACCCCGCCACTCTCCATGGGCGCGTTCCAAGGCACCCCGAAATCGCTGCGGCGGATCGTCGTTCGGGCGACGAACCCCGCACGAGTCACGGGGCCCTTGTCGACTCCACCGTCCCAGAACGGCGTCTCCCACTGACCCGAGTAGTTCACCTCGAGAGTGGTCCTGCGAGTGACTCCACGGATGGTCAAATCACCGGTGACGCTGAACTCATGACTGGAAAGGACCTGGGTCTCTGCCCCCCTGAAGACGATCTTGGGATGATGCTCGGCATCCAAGAAATCAGCGTTGCGCAAGTGATCGTCTCGTCCCGCATCTCCCGACCAGAGTGAGGCGGCATCGATCTCGACCTCTACCTGCAAGCTCGCCGGGTCCTCCGGATCGAACTCCATGGTGCCTTCGATGTTCTTGAAACTCCCTCGCACCCAGGTGACCATCATGTGCCGGACACAAAACTCTGCCGCCGTATGACCGGGCTCGAACACCCATTTCGCCATCTGTAGTTCTCCTCGAATCTGAGGGTAGCCGCGATCCGCTCCAGTTCCTGCGCGATCCTGGATCGTGACAGCTTACGCCGAGAGGATGGCAAACACTCCAGTTACTTCTCGAGCTCTGGCTCCAGCGTCATGAACACACTGTACGGGTCATCGAGATAGTCCGCGAACGGCCCGGATGGCTCGAAGCCGAACCGCGAATACAGGGCGCGCGCCGGGGCGAACGCATCGGCGGAACCAGTCTCGAGACTCAGGCGACGATAGGCGCGCTCCTTCGCCACGTTCAGAATGTGGGTGAGGAGCGTCGCCGCGATCCCCTTGCGCAGGTGTGACGATGCGGTTCGCATCGACTTCAGCTCGCCGTGGCTCGCGTCCAACTCCTCGAGCGCGCCGCACCCCACCAACTCCGAACCCTGCCATACGCTCCAGAAGGTCACTTCCGGGGCGCGCAGTGCCTCGAGATCGAGCGCGTGCACGCTCTCGGGGGGCGAGTGCAGCGCCACCGACTCGAGGTGCTCTCGAAGGAGCGCGGCGACCTCTGCTCCGCGGAGGTCATCTTCTCGTATTACGAAAGGAGCTGGCATTGGGATCGTGTCGACCATCTCGTCTTCGAGCGTCGGATCATCTCTTGCTCACGTCACGAGCCAGGCGGTCAGGGATCGCCGTACTCACCGACCCGTCAGGGGGCGCTCCTTGCGCTTGTTCCGGACGTGGACGAAGACGATGCCCGCTGCACCTCCCGCGAGGAAGTTGAGGAGGAGGAGGAGCCAGAGGGGCGGGGTGATCGTGGTGAAGAGCAGATCGATCTCGGTAGGCGCGGTGTTCAGCAGGATGATCGCGAGTACCAAGGCGACCAGGGCGATGATTCCGATCAGCTTGACCTTGGCGGCCTTGCTCATCCCCGGGGGTTCTTGGAGCGGTTCCCGGGGGATCTCCTCGGTCACGCCGTCGCTCCGTTCATCTCGAGGTCGGTCGCCTTCTTCTTGGTGGTTTTCTTCTTGGTGGTTTTCTTCTTGGCGGTCTTCTTCTTGGTGGTTTTCTTCTTCGTCTTCTTCTTCTTGGCCTTCTTCGCGCCCGCTCCTCTGCCGGTGCGCTCACGTCGATCGAGGATCAGCTGGACCGCTTCCGCCTCGGTGAACGCTTCCGGATCGGGGAAGTCCTTCGGAAGGCTGGCGTTCGTCTCGCCGTCGCTGACGTAGGGGCCATAGCGCCCCTTCAGTAGCTTGATGGTGGCTCCGTCCAGCGCCTGAACGTTCTCGAAGATCTTGATCGGTTCCGCCGGCGTGCCCTTGCCGCGCGTGCGCGGCTGCGCGAGGAGCTCGAGACAGCGGGGGAGACCGACGGTGAGGACGCTGTCCCCATCGCCGAGGCTGCGGGTGTCGTCGGCCCTCTTGACGTACCCGCCGTACCTTCCGTAGGCGACCTGCACGTCGACGCCGTCCGAGTCCTGGCCGACGAGACGCGGCAGCGACAGCAGCTCGACCGCCTCTTCGATCGTGACGGTCTCGGGGGTCATCCCCGGCAGGAGCGACGACATTTTCGGTTTCTCGCCGCCTTCTTCGCGATCTCCGAGCTGCACGTACGGGCCGAAGCGTCCCACTTTGACGTAGATCGCTTGGCCGGTCTCGGGGTGATCGCCGAGCGAACGGGGACCCTCGGCCGCGAGTCGGAACATCTCCTCGACCGATGCGTCATCGAGCTCGTCGGGACAGATTCCATCGGCGAGGTTCGCGCGCGCTTCTCCGGCTTCGAGGTAGGGCCCGTAACGCCCGACGCGCACCATCACCGGCTTGCCATCGCGGCGGCAGGTGAGCGGGATCGAGCAGACTTCGCGAGGGTCGATCGCCTCGAGGTTCTGCTCGAGCAGCTCCTTGAGGCCCGCCGTCCCGTTGCCGAAGTAGAACTCCTTCAGGTATGGGAGCGCTTCCCCCTCGCCGCGCGAGATCCCGTCGAGCCGGTCCTCCATGCGAGCGGTGAAGTCGAGGTCGATCAGCTCGCCGAAGTGTTGTTTCATCAACTGCACCACCGCGAACGCGGTGAAGGTCGGAACCAGCGCCTGACCCTTCTTGAAGGTGTAGTCACGGGCCTGGATCGTATTGATGATGCTCGCGTAGGTGCTCGGTCGCCCGATCCCCGACTCCTCGAGCATCTGGACGAGCGATGCTTCGGTCAGTCTCGCCGGCGGGTTCGTGCGGTGCTCGTCGGGACTGATCTTCTTCGCGGTGAGGGGATCGCCCTTCGCCATCGGAGGCAGGATCTTGTCCTTGTCCGCGAGTTCCGCCGTGGGGTCGTCACTGCCCTCGACGTAGGCGCGGAGGAAACCCGGGAAGTCGACCACCTTGCCGGTCGCGGTGAAGCGGAACGTGCGACCCGCCGCCTTGCCCTCGATCCCGACCGTCATGCGGCGACCCCGCGCTTCGAGCATCTGGCACGCCATCGTGCGCTTCCAGATCAGCTCGTAGGTCCTCGCCTCGTCCGCGCTGAGCTTGCTCTTGAGCTCATCGGGCTTGGGGAAGCTCTCACCCGCGGGACGGATCGCTTCGTGCGCCTCCTGCGCGTTCTTGACCTTGCCCTTGTGCGTCCGCGGCTGGTCCGGCAGGTACTCGGCGCCGTAGAGATCCTTCACCGCCGCTCGCGTCGCTCGGAGCGCCTCGCCGGAGAGGTTCACCGAGTCGGTTCGCATGTAGGTGATGTAACCCAGCTCGTACAGCCGCTGCGCGGCGCGCATCGTCCGCTTGGCGTCGAAGGAGAGCTTGCGCGATGCATCTTGCTGAAGGGTCGATGTGGTGAACGGCGCCGGCGGGTGTTGGGTGAACGGCTTCTCCTCGGTCGAGACGACCTTGAAGTCGGTCCCGCGCAGGGTTTCGACCAACCCCTTCGCTTCATCCGCCTTGAGGTGGAGCACCTTGCCCGCCGCTTCCTCGCGCAGCGCTCCCGTCTCGGGGGTGAAGTCGCGACCACTCGCGATCCGCTCGCCGTCGACCGAGGCGAGGCGAGCGTGGAACGCTTCGTCCCCGGCGGTGGCGAAGGTCGCGGCGAGGTCCCAGAACTCCGCGGAGCGGAAGCGCATCCGTTCGAGCTCGCGCTCGACGATGATGCGGACCGCGACGCTCTGCACCCGCCCCGCCGACAGCTTCGGCTTGATCTTCTTCCAGAGCACGGGGGAGACTTCGTAGCCGTACAGGCGGTCGATGATCCGACGCGCCTCCTGGGCCCCGACCATGTCCCGATCGAGCTCTCGGGTCTCGGTCAGGGCGTGGAGGATCGCCTCCTGGGTGATCTCGTGGAAAACGAGCCGCTTGACGGGGATCTTCGGCTGGAGAACCTCGAGCAGGTGCCAGCTGATCGCCTCCCCCTCGCGGTCCTCGTCGGTTGCGAGCAGGAGTTCGTCGACCCCTTTGAGCTTCTTCTTCAGGTCGCTGATGACCTTCTTCTTGTCGGAGTGGACGACGTACAGGGGCGCGAAATCGGCCTCGATGTTGACCCCGAGCCGCGCCCAGGGCTCTCCCTTGACGCTCTCCGGGATCTCGGCCGCGCTGGCGGGAAGATCGCGGATGTGCCCCACGCTGGACTCGACTACGAAGTCCTTGCCGAGGAACTTCGCGAGAGTTTTGGCCTTGGTGGGAGACTCTACGATCACGAGGCGTTTGGTCATGCCCGGACGTCGATCCTTTCCGGCCCCGTTGCGGAAAACTGGGCGCAGGTCGCACTGCTTTATCTGGAGCCCTGGGCGGATGGCAACCCCCCACCTCCGAGCTCGCTCCACTCGAGGCCGGTCGTTCCCCCCTTCGGGGGGGAACGGGTGCGGGCGAAGTTTTCGCCTTTTCCCTGCTCAGGAGGCCGATTCTGGCGATCGGACCGTCGCATTCTGCTCCCGCCTCGGAATCGGTCGGGGGGGGAGCGAGCCTGAGCATAATCTTCGGATGGGGGCGCCGAACCCGTCCAGACCGGATCGATCTCGGTACGATTCCAACCCCTGGAGGAGGTTCCGTGCCCGAGCTCCCCGAAGTCGAGACCACCCGACGCCGACTCGCCCCCAGGGTCGAGGGAAGGCGGATCGACGCGGTCTCGCTGCGCCGCGGGGACCTGCGCTGGCCGATCGACCGCGAGATCGGTGAAATGCTGCCCGGTGCCCGCATCGTTCGGGTGGGGCGCCGTGCGAAGTACCTGATCCTCGAGACCGATCGGGGGGCCGCGATCTCCCACTTCGGAATGTCCGGCCGCTGGTCGATCGTGCCCGACACCGAGGAACCCCAGCTGCACGATCACGTCGACGTGCACCTCGACGGGGGAGAGGTCCTCCGCTATCACGATCCCCGGCGCTTCGGAGCCCTCCTCTGGGGTGGCGACGATCCTGCGAGGCATCCGCGGCTCTCCGGTCTCGGACCGGAGCCGTGGGGGGAGGATGGGCCCGAGTCGATCGGTGACCACCTCTGGCGCACGGCCCGAGGACGCAGCGCGCCGCTCCGGAACTTTCTTCTCGATGGGGGCGTGGTCGCCGGGGTCGGGAACATCTACGCCAGCGAGGCCGCGCACCAAGCGATGATTCGACCGACGCGAGCGGCGTCGCGGATCTCTCGCGCTCGCTACCGCACTCTCGCCGTCGCCCTCGCCGAAGTGTTGGAGGCATCGATCCTCCGCGGGGGCACCACTCTGCGCGACTACTCCGATCCCGCGGGGAACGCCGGGCGCTACGGCGAGATCTGCGCCGTCTACGGCCGTGCGGGGGAGGCGTGCCCGCGGTGCGGGGGGACGGTGCGGAGAGTGGTGATCTCGGCGCGGTCGCTGTACTACTGTCCGAAGTGCCAGAAATAGATGGGCCCCCCATGATTCCTGCTGAGATGACTCCCGCGCGCTGGGAGAAGACCCAGGACTACCTCGAAGATGTGTTCGCAGACGAACCGCCCGAACTCGCCGCGCTGCGCCGCGATGCGGTCGCGGCTGGGTTCCCGACGATCTCGATCGGTCCCGCCGCGGGGCGCTTCCTCTCGCTGATCACCGCACTCGTGGGGGGGGAAGCGGGTGCGCGTCGCATCGTCGAGGTCGGGATGCTGTACGGCTACTCCGCGCTCTGTCTCGCTCGCGGTCTCGCCCCCGATGGCCAGTTGGTCACCATCGAGCCCGACCCCGAGCGCGTCGCGTTCGCCCGCCGGCGATTCGCGGAACTCGGGGAGACCCGGATCGAGGTCCGCGAGGCGGAGGGGATCCCCGCCCTCGAGGCGATCGCGTCGAAACTCGGACCGGGGAGCCTCGACGTGGTCTTCCTCGATGCGATCAAGACCGAGTACGTCGACTACCTCGAGCGGGCGCGCCCCTTGCTCCGGTCGGGGGGAGTCCTCCTCGCCGACAACTCCCTCGGTTCGAACGTGTACTGGGTCACCGATCCTCCAGGCGTGAACGAGAACCGCGACGCAGTCGATCGCTTCAATCGTGCGGTCGCCGGGGACGACGGGTTCGAAGCGATGCCGGTACCGATCCGCCAGGGGATTCTGCTCGCGAGACGGACCAGCGCCCGCTAGCGAACGCGCACAGCTGCTCCCTCATTGGCTCGATCCGTGAGCTCCGGGGTATTCTTCCCAGGAGGGACCGCGCCCCAGCGCAACTGGGGACTGCGGGTGGGCGCTCGCGGGAGGTGCACCATGGAAGAGGTCCGCTGGACGGACGTGATTCCCGCGGTCACCACTCCGTTCGAGGAGCGAGGCGGGGTCGATCTCGCCGCCTTTCGCAAGCATGTCCAGTGGCTGGTCGAACACGGCGCGTCCGGGGTCATCATCGCGAGCGCCCTCGGCGAAGGGATCACCCTCAATTTCGCGGAACGCCTCGATCTACTGCGCACCGCGGATGAAGCGGCCGAAGGGCGAGCCTCGGTCATCGCGACCGTGAGCGATACCTCGACCCGCCGCGCCGTTCGGATCGCCCGCGAGGCCGAAGGGATCGGCTGCCGCGCGCTCGTCGTCGAGCCGTACCTCGGCTACAGCGGTCCCTGGCGCGAGGTCCGCGCTCACCTCGGCAAGATCCTCGATGCGACCTCCCTCCCCTGCATGATCGAAAACCGACCGCACCACAGCGGCATCGACCTGTTGCCGGAGCAGATCGCCGAACTGGCGTCGGAACATGGCGCGCTCGTGGCGGTGCAGGAATCATCCGGAGACGTCAGGCGGATCACCGCACTGCGCGGGCTGGTCGGGGATCGTCTGCGCATTCTCGTCGGATTCGACGACACGGCATTCGAAGGATTTCGCGCGGGGGCGGTCGGTTGGGTCTCCGCCCTCGCGAACGTTCTTCCTCGAGAGGCAGTCGAGTTCTTCAGACTCGCGAGCTCCGGCGATCCCAGTGCCGAACAGGTGTACGACTGGCTCCTGCCGATCCTCCGGATCGCGGGACGAGTCGACGCGGTGCAGGTGCTGAAACTCTTGCAGCACGAAATCGGCCACGGATGCGCCCGCGTGCGTCCGCCGCGCCTCCATCTCCCCCAGAGCGAAGCCGCACGGCTCACGCTGACGCTCCGCAGGGTGCTCGCCGAGTCACCACTTCGGGTCGAATACGAATCCTGAGCGAGGAGGATCGATGAACCTCAGATCGATCGCACGCGTCGCTTGCCTGCTGGTCCTCTGCGGAGGGTTGGCCGGTTGCTTCATCGGACGTCACCGCCGGGCCGGCTGGGTCTCCCAGCAGCCCCGGCACACGGAGGTCGCCGACGCCGACTGCCCGAACGTCGCGCCACCCGCTCCGCAGCACGAAGACTGCGGTGTGGCCCCCTCCACGGTTCACGTCTGGATCCCCGGACACTGGCAGTGGAAGCACGGTCGGTACCGCTGGTCCACCGGACACTGGACTCGCCCTGCGCGGCATGGGTCGGCTTGGGTGACCGGGCATTGGGAGAAGGCGGCGCCGGGGCAGTACGTTTGGGTGGATGGGCACTGGCGGTAGGGGGCTGCCTTCGCGATGGGACTGGCTCGCCGCAGGTGATGCCGGTCCCGGACGCTCGCCCGCTCGTCCGCGTTGGATTTGCTCGTCCTCGCGACCGTTTCTGAGCGATCGCTTTTTGTCGGAGTACCGGCGGAGGTCCGGGACAGGCTGGCTCGCCGCAGGTGATGCGAGTCCTGGACGCTGCCCGCTCGTCCGCGTTGGATTTGCTCGTTCTCGCGACCGTTTCTGAGAGGTCGTTTTTTTTCGGAGTACCGGCGGAGGTCCGGGACAGGCATCACCTGCGGCGAGCCAGTCCCCGGAACCCCCTTGTTGTTCTTTCTGCGTCCGCTCAAGCTGGCAGCACCGGAGGTGCTGCCGTGCTTCGTTCGTTCGGATCGATCGCGCTCTTGCTGCTCGGGGTCCTCGGTTGTCGGGGCTTCCCCGGAGCGGCCCACCCTCCCCCGAGCACTCCTCCCAACATCGTCCTGTTCCTCGTCGATGATCTCGGGTGGCGCGACACCGCGGTCTCCGTCACCTCCGAGCCCCCCGTTCCGTTCCACACTCCGCATCTCGCGGAGCTCGCGCGGCGCGGAATCAGTTTCACCGACGCCTACGCCGCCGCACCGGTCTGCACCCCCACCCGCACCAGCATTCTGACCGGACAAGATCCCGGGCGTACCCGGATCACCTACTGGATCCTCCACTCCGGACAGGACACTTCCGAACCACGACCCGACATCGCCGCGCCCGCGTGGCGTCTCGACGGACTCTCGTCATCCGACGTGACCCTCCCCCGACTCCTCCGCACCGCCGGATACCAGACCATCCACGTCGGGAAAGCGCACTTCGGCGCACACGGCTCCACCGGCGCCGACCCGCGGAACCTCGGCTTCGACGTGAACATCGCCGGGCACGCATCGGGTGGCCCCGGGAGCTATCGCGGGACCGATCACTTCACCGTCGCGGGTCGCGAAGGGAAACTCGGCAGCCGGACCACGGTGTGGGACATCCCCGGCCTCGAGCAGTACCACGGGGAAGAGATCTACCTCACCGAGGCGTTGGCGCGAGAAGCGGTCGGAGCGGTCGAGACCGCCGTTGCAGCGGGCCGCCCCTTCTACCTGAGCTTCTGCCCGTACGCCGTACACGTGCCGATCATGGCGAACGAGCGCCTGCTCGCACGGTACGAACGGCTCGACCCCCGAGAAGCGGCGTACGCGACGATGGTCGAGAGCGTGGACAACGCTCTCGGAGAACTCCTCGCCACCCTCGACCGCCTCGGGGTCGCAGACAACACGCTCGTCGTCTTCACCTCCGACAACGGCGGACTCTCCGCGCATGCCCGCGGAGGAACCGCTCACACGCACAACGCACCGCTCGCGAGCGGCAAGGGCTCCGCGTACGAAGGGGGGACGCGCGTCCCCATGGTGGTTCGTTGGCCCGGTGTCACCCCCGAAGCGAGCACGACCGCGACTCCGGTGATCAGCCAGGACCTCTTCACGACTTTCCTCGCTGCGGCGGGGGTTCCGATTCCCCCCGACCACATCGTCGATGGACGCGACCTCCGCTCGGTGTTCGCCGGTCGTGGTGCGGCGCTGGCCGATCGACCTCTCGTCTGGCATCAGCCGCACCAGTGGGGCGCGAAGGGTCCGGGGATCGAGCCGTTCACCTCGATCCGCGTTGGCGCCGAGAAGCTGATCTACTTTCACGCCGATCGCCATTTCGAGTTGTTCGACCTCTCCCGTGACATCGGGGAACGGACGAATCTCGCTCCGCGCCGACCCGAGCGAGTCGTCGCCCTCGCGGAGCGGCTCGAAGAGTGGTTCCAGGACACCGCCGCGCAGACGAGTATCCACCTACAGACCGGGGAAGCGATCGAGGGACCTCTCCCCTCGGCGATCCGGTGGCGGGCGAGCATCGCGGCGGAGCAGAGCCCCGGGAGCGGATGAACGAACGCACCGCGCCCGCGCATCGCCTCGGGCCGACCCTTCTGCTGTCGATCGGGATCCTGGGGATCTCGACCGCGACCCTCTGGGCCAAGCAGTCGGACGCGGGAGCCTCCGAACTCGCATTCCGCCGACTGATCCTGACCGTCCCGATCCTCTGGCTGATCAGCCGCGGGCGCGGCACCACCAACCCACCCTTCGCACGCGGTCGCGCCCCGGTGTTCTGGAGCGGGGTCTGCCTCGCGATCCACTTCTCGGCCTACTTCGCCTCGCTCGAGCGACTTCCCGCCGCGGTGTCACTCGTCTTCGTGTCGATGCACCCGGTGCTCCTTCTCTTCATCGAAGGGGCGCGGCGCGTGGTGAAATTCGATGCGAGACGCGTGGTCGGGGTCTTGCTCTCGATCGCGGGATCGGTGTGGCTCGGTCGAGAGGAGTTGCTGCGCGAAGGCGGGAGCGTCTCGGGGATCCTGCTCGGGCTCCTCAGCGCGCTCGCGATGGTCGGGTATCTGCTCGCCGGCCGCAGCGCGAACCTCCTCCTCCCCGCCCAGGTCTACGCGAGGCGGAGCTACGGGGTCGCGGCGTGCTGGCTCGGGATCGGCTTGTTCAGCTCCGGCAGGTCGCTCGTTCCGGAGAGCGCGAACGAATGGCGGATCGCCGCGCTGCTGGCGATCTTCCCGACTGTGCTCGGCCACACGCCGATGAACGCGGCCTTGCGCCATCTCCCCGCGACCGTGGTATCGACCGCGTTCCTCGGCGAGGTGGTGGGGGCGTCCATCCTTGTCTGGATCTTCCTCGACGAGGTGCCCCCCGAAGGGTTCTGGCTCGGCGGAGCTGCGATCGCACTCGGGATCCTGCTCGTCACACTGGGCGGCAGGACGCGACCGAAGGAGTAGCTCAGACGGTTCGGATGTCTCGGCGTGCGATGACCATCCCACCGGCCACCCAGAAACATGCGCCGACGGTCGACAAAGTGAACATGTTCGCGATCGGCCAGGTCCCTTGGGTGAGGATCGGGAGGGGCTGGTAGTAATTGAGAATGCCGAGGAATGCGAGCGATCGCGCCGGCTCCCAGAACTGTGTCAGGAATTGGAGCAGGAACGAGGCGAGCACGACTGCGAAAATGATCCCGATGGCGCGGCCGCGACGATCCGAGAGCGATGAGACGAAGTACGAGAACCCGCCGACCGCGCAGTGCAGCAGGTAGAAATTCGCGATAACGATGAGAAGGCGTCCGATCTCGAGGGGTTCTCCCGTCGGTTCGAGCGCCTGGAACGCGAGGCGACCGAGCAGGCCACAGCCGATGATCACCGCCCCGCCCGCCAGCCACACGATCGATTCGGTGAAGTACGCCTGCCAACGCGAGACGGGCAGTCCGAGGAGGAAGTCGATCGTTCCTCGGTCGATCTCTCCCGCCGGCATTCGCGAGCAGAAGACCAGTTCGTGGGTGAACACCAACGAGAGCGCGACCGGGTGCACCCATGCGATCGACTGAAATCCGGCCGGACTGAGCTGGCCGCCGAGGTCACTCCCGAGGAGCGCAGAGATGACGTTCTGGATGAACTCGATCTGCAGCCACTGCTGGCCGATCTGCTGCTGAAAATTCGGCAGGATCCAGGAGAGCACCGCCTCCATGAGAAAGAGAGCCACCGCGAGCAGCAGGATCATCAGCCGAGTCTCACGGATCGTCTTTCGGAGGAGACCGCGGTTCATCTCTCGCCCGCTTTCGCCGCAGGGGGCGAGTGGGACGGGTCATCCTCCTCGTAGTAGCGACGGAACAGGGTCTCCAGGTCGGGGGCTCCGATCGAGAGATCCGCGATGGGCTTGTCGCGGAGCCAGTCAAGGAGCTGGTTGACCGGGGCGCGCAGCGATCCCTTCCACACCCCGTTCTTGTTCTCTCCGATCTCGAGGAATTCGGGGGCGTCGTAGGCCGCGGGGCGCTCCTGGAAGTGGATGGTCACCGCTCGGCCGGCGCGCTCCTTGAGCGAGTCGAGGCTCTCTCCCGCGACCAGCCGACCCGCACGGAGGATGGCCACACGATCGCACAGACTCTCCACCTCGCTGAGCACATGACTCGAGAAGAAGACGGCGTTGCCGCGCTCGGCGCAGTCGCGCAGGTGGGCGTAGAGGCGCTCCTGGGTCAGCGGATCGAGACCGGAGGTGGGTTCATCGAGGATCAGGAGATCCGGATCGTGGGCGAGGGTCAGGATCAGCGCGAGCTTCTGTCGCATGCCGCGTGACATGTCCCGGACCGAAACCGTCGGGTCGAGTTCGAGGAACTCGATCAACTCCTGCCCGCGTGGGGCGAGGTCGAGACCGCGCGCCGCGCCCGCGATGCGCAGCCCGCTCCGTGCGGTCATCCATGGATACAGACGAACGTCGCCGGGGAGATACCCGACGCGCGCCTTGATCTCGGCGGTCTCGCGCCAACAGTCCCGCCCCAGGACCCGTGCCTCGCCGCGGTCCGCGCGCAGGAATCCGAGGAGCAAGCGGATGGTGGTGGTCTTCCCGGCGCCGTTGGGCCCGAGGAACCCGAAGATCATCCCCTCGGCGACCTCGAGTGAGAGGTTCTCGACCCCGATTCGGGTGCCGTAGAACTTGGTCAGGTCGCGGGCGACGATGACGCTCAAAGGACGTCGCCGTGGCGCACCATCGAGGCTCCTCTCCGCCGGATGAAGCGGGCAGGCCGGGATGGTGCGGGCCAGCGCCTAGGGTGTCCAGGTGCCAAATACAGGAAGCTCCGAAGGCTTGGCCTTCGGAGCTTCCTGCGTCGCTCTGGTCCCGGGCTCTCCCCGTCGCCAGGGGGGAGCTAGAAGCTGTCGAGGCTTTCCGACACCCTCCTAGGGACAGGTCGCGTAGTCGATGCAGACGATCGCATCGGCGGCGGTCGGGTCGGATCCGCAACTGTTTGGCGGCGGGATCGGTTGGGCCCCGACGCCGCCGAAGAGTGCGGTGAGGATCATGATCGGATCCGCGATGTTCAACCGTCCATCGTCGTTGCCGTCACAGGAATCATCGCAGTAGACGAACGGTGCCCCGCCCGGCCCCGGAAAGAGGCTCGAGAGGAGGAAGACCGCGTCCGCCACGTCGACCCCCGAGTCGGAGTTGCAGTCTCCCCGGATGAACTCGGAGCCGAAGCTGATCGAACCGGCGATGGTGCTCGGAGTGCTCGCCTGACCATCGATGGTCACCTCGACCGAGATCGGCGGAGAGCCGAGGGTGTCCGTGAACGAGAGGGCGGTGCCGGTGGTGACCGGAACTGGGTTCGTGGAGAAATCGAGAACGAGGAGTTCCTGATCCGAACCGGGGATCAAGACGGTGTCGGTCAGAGGTGGCTGCAGACCGAAGACTGCGCCGACCGTGACGCCGAAGTCGGGTCCGCTGTGGATCTGCGTGGAGAAGAACTCGGGACCGGCGCCGCACCGCAGCTCGGCGAGGCGCGAACCCATCGTCGCGGCGAACAGCGTGACGTCATCGGGGGAATAGGAGATCCCGAAGCTGAACGCCTCGATGGCGGTGTCGTTGTCGATGTAGACCCGCGCCGCGACGTCGCTCCCGGAGGCCGCGTAGGCGTTCTCCGCCTCGAGGGTGATCCCTCCGGTGGGGGGATTCGGGGCGTTGATGCCGATCGTGACCCCGCCGTTCGTCGTCCCCGCGGGCTCGGTGCCGGATGGGAGGTCCGCCTCGACGGGCACGCCGAGGGTGTCGGTGAACGCGATCGCTGCCGACGAGCACGGGGGCCCCGCGCCGATGTTGACGTCGTAGACGAGGTCGATGATCAGCTGGTCGGTGCCGACGGCGATGGAGTTGATCGGGGGCGAAGTGCTGATCGTGCACTCCACGGTCGCACCGATCCCGCCTGAGGGGGAGAGATCGGCGGAGAAGAAGTCCGGACCGGAACCGCCGTTGACCGCCGCCAAGACCCCCGAGGGGTCGGCGGAGGCGAGGGTGATCTGGAGCGCGTCGGAGGTCAGACCGAAGCTGAAACCGCTGACCGGATCGAGGTTGTCGAGCAGAATCGAAGCAGCGACGGTGCTCCCGGGGAAGGCGAGGTTCGGGGAGTCGATCTTGAACGAGGCCGGCGCGGGGAGTCCGACCTCGATCGATCCATCGATCTTGGTCGGCGCGATCGCAGCTCCACCGACAACCACGACCGTGAGCACCGACGGCGTACTGAGAGTGTCGCACAGCAGTAGGTCGGTCATCATCCCGAGGGAGCCGACGACGTCGTAGTCGACATCGAGGATCTCGTGGTTGGGGCCGGGAGGGATGGCGGTCACCCCGAAGAAGTCGGTCACCGTTCCGAGGGTCAACCCACCCGGGACGATCTCGGTCTGCCAGAAGTCGGGACCGGCGCCGCCGTTCAGGGCAGCGGTGGTGGCCCCTTGGAAAACTGCGACCGGGATCGCGACCAGGGAGTCGGAGCAGATCCCCAGGGAAAGTCCTTGGACATTCAAGCCGAGCGAGCTGTCCATGACCATGGTCGCAGTGGTGACGGTGCCGGTGTTCGCGATCAGGTCGGGGAGCGAAAAGGTGTAGAGGGGGCTCTGGGCCCCGGCTGTCGCCCCCAATGCGAGGATCAGGATGGCGGCCCCGGCGAGTCGGAGCGGGCGAATGGAATTCATCTCGGACCTTTCTTGGCGGAGTCGCCGCTCACGGGCAGGTGATGGGGTACGAAACGCACTCGAGCGCGCTCGCGAACGGGTCGAGGTCACAGTCGGGGTATGGAGCGGGGATCGCGGCGCCGCCCGAGAAGTATGCGTTCAGCAGGTAGACGGCGTCCGCCACGTTCAGGAAGCCATCCCCGTTGGCGTCGCCAGTGCGTTCGCAATCGCTCGCGGGCCCGGACAGGAAGAGGTACTGCACCATGTACACGGCATCCGAAATGCTCACCGCGCCGTCTTCGTTCGCATCGCCGCGGAGGAACTCTTCCTGCATGCAGTTCGCGGTGACCGATCCGTTGGTGAGGATCGGGAGCACGACTTCACCCGCGACCGAACCCAAGTTGTACTTGGCGGGAGCGGCAGCGGCATCGTCTTCGAATTCGATCGGAATGATGGTTCCGACCGGGACGAGCCCCGCGACCGAGACCGTGATGTCGACGACGCGTTGATCCACCCCGGGCTGGATCCCGCCGTTGGTGGGGTTGAGGAAGTCGAACAGGGTATCGATGACCAACTCGCTCCCAGTGATGATCGAGGAGTAGAAGTCAGGCTGGTCCCCCAAGATCAGGGTGAGCGGGTCGGAGGAATCCGAGACGAAGGACGCGAGCGATGGATCACAGACGACCCGAAAGCTCATCGCCTCGATCGGATCGGTGTTGTCGACATGGATCGACACGAGCAATTGGGCCCCGGCGCAGCTCGTGGCTCCAGTGATTCGGAACTCCAAGCTCCCGTTCGGGGTGGTAGGGAAGTTCGGCGGCGTGGTATCGACCCCTGCCACCGGGAAGGGGGCGGGGGGTGGTGGACTGCCGGACACGAACAGGAACAGCAGCGAGTAGACGGCGTCCGCAACCTCGACGACGCCGTTGTCGTTCCAGTCGGCCGCATCGAGGATGGTCGGGGGCGTGCCCCCGTTGCTGACGTAATTCAGCACCGTGATCGTATCCGCGATGTTGAGGGTCCCGTCCGCGTTCGCATCCCCTCGGACGAAGGTCTGCGCCTCGAGGGTCCCGGGGGCGAGCAGAGCCGCCAGGATGAGCATCGAAACAGCTAGAGTTCGAGCCATCGATCGTTTCCTTCCGGAGTCTCCCCGACCCGGTGCTCCCGGTCGGGTGGGCGGTCGTCCCGGGTCGTGGATCTCATCCCCACGAGTACGTTCAAGAGGCGCATCGGCATGGTCGACTCTACGTTCCCGGGGACCTCTGGACCGAGCCGTCGATTCGATCCCCCAACGTATCCGAAGGAACGCAGCCTCGCGCTACCTAACCAGATACCCCCGAGGGCCCGCGCGTGACCGCTGATTCAGGGTTTCGGGGGAACAGAGGGGCCCCAACGGAGTGCGATCCCTGACCGTAGACAGAGGAGAGTGCTCCCATCGGCCCGCAAGAGTGCATCCCTCCCCCTCGGGGGAGGGGGGAGCCGAGCGCGGATACTCCTCTCCTCCACCGAGCCACGGCTCGGCGAGCCCAGGCTCGACCCGGTGCGGCGGCACTGGGTCGGGCCACCCTTCTTTTTGGGGACTCCATCGGGCACTCCGAGGCCCCGGTGGACAGCTTGCGTCACCGCTCCGCAAGCGATCGTCGCGACACTCCCGCAATTCGAGAGGGACTGCCCCGAGGGTGGTCTGCAAAGCAGCCACGCATGCTCGAAACCTCGGTGATCGCGTCCTTCCTTCGAAGACCTGCGCGCTACTCCGGCCACCCCTGATAGCAGACTGGGCGCAGGAAGCGGTCGATCGCCGCGAGTCCCACCGAGGTCGCGCGCGCATCGGTTGTCGCGGGCCACGGTCCCCCGTGCTGCATCGCCTTGGAGACCTCGACTCCCGTGGGGAATCCGTTCCAGATCAGACGCCCGGCCCGCTCTTCCAGGATCGGTCGCAGCCGATCGCGGAGCGCCGCGTCGCTCGCGTTGCCGTGGAGAGTCGCCGTGAGTTGCCCACCGAGGCTGCGCGCCACTTCGACGAGTTCTTCCTCGTCCTTTGCGATCACCGCGAGAGTCGAAGGGCCGAACACCTCGTTGGCAAGATCGGGCACGGCGAGGAACGCGAGCGCATCGACCGAGTGAAGAGCTGCGCTCACCGCGCAGGGCGCGCCCCCCTTCGGACCGCGGGCGAGATCCTCGACGCCATCGAGCGACGTCAGGTGGGAGAGCGATCGCTCGTATCCCTCGCGGATCCCCTCGTGGAGCATCGTCCCCGCCTCGGTGTTGGTGATCCGAGCGCCGAGGACCGCGAGGAAGGTGTCGGCGCCCTCCCCTTCGATCCAGGCGACGATGCCGGGGTTCGTGCAGAACTGCCCGACGCCGAGGCACACCGCCGAGGCGAGTCCTTCGGCGACACTTCCGGCTCGTGTTTCGAGTGCTCCCGGGAGGACGAACACAGGATTCACGCTCCCCATCTCGGCGTGGACGGGGATCGGGACCGGGCGCGCTTGTGCTCGCTGCCAGAGCGCGCGGCCTCCGGCGAAGCTGCCGGTGAACGCGACCGCCCGGATCGCGGGGTGATCGACGAGGGCGCCGCCGGTCTCGTGCGCGCGTCCGTGGATCAGCGAGAACACACCGGAGGGGAGACCGGTGGCGCGGAGCGCGTCCTCGATCGCCGTCGCGACCAGTTCCGAGGTGCCGGGGTGCGCCGGGTGCGCCTTTACGATGATGGGACACCCCGCTCCGAGCGCCGCGGCGCTGTCCCCCCCCGCGACCGAGAACGCGAGCGGGAAGTTCGAGGCGCCGAAGACCGCGACCGGGCCGACCGCGATCAACTTTCTGACCAGATCGGGTTTCGGGATCGGGGTGCGCTCGGGATCACCCGCGTCGTAGACAGGGGCCAGGCGGGAGCCTTCGCGGAGGCACGCTGCGAAGGCCCGGAGCTGACCGCAGGTCCGTCCGCGCTCCATCTCGAGACGTGGGGCGGGGAGCCCTGTCTCGCGCATCGCGCGCTCGATGAGGGCATCGCCCCGCCGCTCGATCGCGGCGGCGATTCCATCGAGGAGGGCCGCGCGCGTCTCGAGGCTCGCACAACGGAATGCGACGGCGCTCTCCTCAGCCGCGCGAGCCGCGCAATCCACCTCCGCGACGGTCGCCTCGACGAACTCTCCGATGAGGGGTGCTCCGGTGTTCGGATCGGTCGCCGAGAATCGCGTCGTTCCATCGCGCGAGATCGTCCCGGCGATCCTCTGTCCACCATCGATCGGCATGAGTGACCCTCTCGGTCAGAACGGGGTGGTGCGGCGAGACTCTTCCGCGAGCTCTGCGATGTGTGCGCGTTCCGCCGGCGGGAGGGGAAGTCGCGGTCGTCGCACTCGCGCCGAACCGACTCCCATCACCTCCTCGACGACCTTGATCCGTTGCACGAAGTCCGGGACCACATCGAGCCTCAGGAGCGGGAGGAACCAACGATAGACCGACTCGACCTCTGGGTCCCCCGCGAGCGCTCGCTCGAAGAGCTCGACCGATTCGCGGGGAAACGCGTTGACCAGACCGGCGATCCAGCCGACCGCGCCGGCGCGGACCCCTTCGACCAGATAGTCGTCGAGCCCGACGAAGACCGCGAGTCGATCACCGGCGGCATCGACGAGAGCGGTGGTCCTGCGCACGTCACCGGAGGATTCCTTCACCGCTAGGAGATTGGCGTGCTCCTTTGCCAGCGCGACGATCTCTGGTGCCCGGAGGTCGGCCCCGTAGGCGATCGGGTTGTTGTAGAGCATGCAGGGAAGGGTCGTGGACTCGAAGATCCCCTGGAAGTGGTGACGCACTTCGCGTGGATCACCCGAATGCACGTAGGGGGGGAGCACCATCAACCCTTCGCACCCGCGCCCCTCGGCCTCGCGCGCGAGTTCGATCGCCTCCTCGGTGCTCGCCGCGGCGACCGCTGCGATCACCGGAACGCGCCCTTCGGCGGCGGCGACGACGGTGCCGATCAACTCGAGCTTCTCCTCGAACCGAAGGGTCGCCCCCTCGCCGAGAGATCCGCACGGCACGATTCCGGTGACTCCCGCGGCGACGAGGCGTCCGATCTTCGCGTGCACCGCGACCAGATCGACGCGATCGTGCTCGTCGAACGGGGTGGTGATCGCCGGCATCACACCGGCCCAGCGCAATTCGGTCATCGGGAGGACCTCCACGCTCGTTATCGCGGGAAGACGACCATCGAGCAAGGGATCTCAGGGGCGGGGGATCTCCGCCTCGAGCTGTCGCCGGGCGCGCCGTTCGGTGGCGGTCGAGACGACACCGGTGAGGGACATCATGAAGTAGATCAGTCCCGGGGCTCCCAGGGTCCACTGCGGACCCTCCGTAGGGAGAAGGAGTGCGATCGCGATCGACATCGCGCCGGTGGCCGGCACCCAGAGCCAGAGCGCGATCTGGCCCCGGATCAGGACGCGCTCCTCGAGGTCGAAGTCGAGGTCATCGCGTCGCCGCCACGCATGGTGGTAGAGGGCAGCGATGGTGAGTCCGAGGGACGACCACGCGACGCCGTAGATCACGTAGAGCGTGAGGACGTCTTCGTAGCTGGTGATTTGGAAGCTCCAGGGAATCCGCCACGCCTCCGGGAGAGTGATCATCGCGAACCACGAGAACGCGGCGCCGAACAACATCCGGAGCGGATAGACCCAGACGAGGACGAGGAACACCAGGAGGAGGCTGAGGAACACGCTCCGCCGGTCGTCGAGTCCGGTGCGACGGCTCCACATGTGGTGCGCATGCCAGAACAACGCGACGAGTGCAAAGCTGGCTGCGAAGGCAGGGGTCTGCTTCAACGCTCGGACCATCGACTCGAAGTCCTCGGGGATCTCGTCGATCGAGATCACGAGCAGAGTCACCGCGAACGCGAACGCCGCGTCGATGAACGACTCGATGCGGGTGGCCTGTGCCCCCCGCTCGCGAAACCCATCGGTGCGGCGAGGCCCGGCCTCCATCGCTAGGGGTTCGCCCCGGAGTCGATCCACGCCTGGATCAAGTCGATGTCTCCCTGGTCGAGACAGCACTTGACTCCGAACGGCATCTGAGAGCCCACGTCGTTCAGGGTGCACCCCTGGGCGAGGATGTCCGCCTCGATGTGGGTCCCGAGGATCTTGCGGTAGATGTAGCTCGAATTCGAGTCGAAGGGCTCGATGCGCGCGAAGGGGGGGCACTCGACCGACGGGACACCCACGATCGCTAGGTAGGCGACCCCGTCGACGAGTTCGAGCCCCTGCCCAGGAAATGGGAGGGAGTGGCAGGTGACACACCGCGAATTCCAGATCGGCTGGATGTCGACGTCGTGAGAGAGCCCGCTGGCACTGCACGGGGGGAACGACTGGCAGTCGAGCGCACTGGCGGTGGTGTCGATGCCGCACGACTGGAACGGAGGAGGCAGATCCGTGCCGGCCGAGAAGAGGTAGGTGAGCGAGAAGACCGGATCCGCGATGTCGAGCGCGCCGTCATCGTTTGCGTCGCACGCATCGACACACGGACCGCCTGGACCCATCGAGAAGAGGTTGGCGAGGGCGAAGATCGGATCTCCGACGTCGAACCCGCCGTCGGCGTTGCAGTCCCCGCGATCGAACTCGGGTTGCGCCAGCGCGGGGGAGGCGAGCAGACAGAGAACCACTCCCACGAGTGTGATCGATCGACTGCGTTGCATGGTCTACCCTTTCCGGTCGCCGACCTATCCGTCGCCGGCTCCTACTTCTTCACGAGTCGCGTGATCCGGCCGATCGGGACCCACTCCGCGACCAGGATCGATCCGTCGGCGAGGAAGATCGCATCGTGCGGGTGGACGAATTTTCCCGCGATGAACTTGTCGCGAGGCGAACCACGGAGTTTCGACGGATGTCCGTCGCCGAGCTGCGCGACGACCTTGTCGTTCTTGTCGAGGAGGAGCACGACGCTCTCGAGGTCCGGCACGAGCAACAGATCCCCGCGCGTCTTGAAGTGGCACGGCATGCGGATCCCCTCCGTGATGAAGGAGATGTGCTCTCCGTCGAGGTCGAAGCGCTGGATCCGCCGGTTCGAGCGGTCGGCGACGAGCAGGGTAGGCGCACCCCCTCGATCATCGACCCAGAGGCCGTGGGGACAGCGGACCTGTCCCTTGTCCACTCCCGGGCGGATGATCGTCTTCTTGTATTCACCAGCCTTCGAGTAGCGATGCACGAAGCTCGAACCGTAGCCGTCGCCGACGAGCAGATCGCCCCCCGGGAGGAACGCGACATTGGTCGGGGTGTACTTCGAGGCGTCCGCGTAGACCTCGGACTCCTCGGGGAAGCCGCGGCTCCAGATGACCTCTCCCGTGAGCGTGGTCTTGACGACGAGTCGACGGTTCGTGTCACAGTGATAGAGGTACTCCTCTTCCCCTTCGAGGCGGATGTCGAGCCCGTGCGCACCGCCGCGGAACTCGGCGCCGAAACTCCGGCTGAACTTTCCGTCCGGGTCGTAGACCGCGACCGCGTCCCCCTTCTCGCTCTCCGCCCCGACGGTGTGCGCTACGTAGATTCTACCGCTCAGGTCCTGCGTCAGGCCGTGCGTGTCCCCCCACGCGATTCCGGGGGGAGGCGCGAGCCAGTCGTGCTGCATCTCGTAGGTGTGCTCCCCCTCGCCGAGAATCCTCGCGAACGCGCGTTCGCGGCCGGGGCCGAGGATCAGGGGGGCGACGAACGCAGTGCTCGCGGCACGGCGGATGAACGAACGGCGATCGATCGGACGTCGGTGAGTGCTCATCGGGAACCTCCAGGTGCGATGGGAAGGGGCGGAGCCTCAGATGGCAAGGGCTCGTGGCTTCTACGGGCCCCTCCACGGGGGTACGATCGGGGCACGGGCTTCACCCCAGGATCGAGGATGCGCCGATGAAACACAAATTTGCGTTCTCCGCCGCGCTTTTCCTAGCGGTCGCCGCGTCCGTTCCGGTCGCCGCGCAGAGCCTCCCCCCCGGGTTCAGCTCCGAGACCGTGTTCGCGGGTCTCATCGCTCCGACGAACGTCGAGTTCGCGAACGACGGGAGGGTCTTCGTCGCCGAGAAGAGCGGGCTGATCAAGGTCTTCGACAGCCTCGCGGATCCGACCGCCGACACCTTCGCCGATCTCCGACCGCAGGTGATGGACTACTGGGACCGAGGACTCCTCGGCCTCGCGCTGCACCCGGAGTTCCCGACCGTGCCGTACGTGTACGTACTCTACACCCTGGACGCTCCGGTCGGAGGCACGCCGCCGGTCTATGGCGACAACTGCGCGGACCCGACCGGAGCGGGGTGCGTGGTCGGCGGCCGACTCTCTCGCCTGACCGCAGCGGGGAACATGATGGTCGGTCCGGAGGAGATCCTGATCGAGGCGTGGTGCCAACAATTTCCGAGTCACTCGATCGGTGATCTGGTCTTCGGTCTCGACGGGATGCTGTACGTGTCGGCCGGGGATGGTGCGAGCTTCAACTTCGTCGATCAGGGTCAGGCCGGAAACCCCTGCGGAGACCCGCCGGCGCAGGGAGGTGCGCTTCGCAGTCAGGATCTCCGCACCCCCGGCGATCCGGTGGCGTGGAACGGATCGGTTCTTCGCCTCGACCCCCTGACCGGCGTCGCGCCCCCCGACAACCCGCTCGCCGGTGGGGCGGTGACCGACGACGACCCGGTGATCGCGATCGGACTCAGGAATCCGTTCCGGATGACGGTTCACCCGGCAAACGGCGAAGTCTGGCTCGGCGATGTGGGTTGGGGGGTCTGGGAGGAGATCGACCGAATCCTCGACCCCGGGGACGCGGTCGTCGAGAACTTCGGGTGGCCGTGTTACGAGGGGGTGCCCCATCAGGTGAACTACGACGGGTCGAACATTCCGATCTGCGAAGACCTCTACCTCGATGTCGGCGCTCACACCCCGCCGCACTACGCCTACTTCCACTCCCAGGTGATGCCGGGGGGTTGCGGGGTGGGCTCATCCGCGGTCAGCGGACTCGCGTTCCACGTCGGCGGACCGTACCCCGCCGCCTACGAAGGCGCCCTCTTCTTCAGCGACTACAACCGCGGGTGCATCTGGGTGCTGTTCGCCGACGGCAACGGGGTGCCGGACCCGGCGCAGATGTCGAGTTTCGTCGGGAACGCGGGGGGCGTCGTCGATCTGGCGCGCGGCCCCACCGGCGAGCTCTTCTACGTGCACCTCACCGCCGGGACCGTCCGGCGGGTCACCTCGACCGTTCCGCCGCCAGAATTCATCCGGGGCGACGCGAACGACGATGGATCGATCGACATCGGCGATCCGATCGCGATCCTCGCCGCGCTCTTCCAGAGCGCCCCGAACCCGTGCCCCGACGCCCAGGACACCAACGACGACGGCGCGGGGGACATCTCCGACCCCGTGTTCATCCTCGGGTTCCTGTTCGCTGCGGGCCCGGCGCCCCCGGCTCCGTTCGGCGCGCCACCGGCGGGGTGCGGTCCGGACCCGACCCCGGATCCGGGGGGCGACCTCGGCTGCGTGCAGGGCGTGACCTGCCCGTAGCTCGTAGATGTGGTGTTGGGACTGGCTCGCCGAAGGTGATGCCTTCTATGAGAGTTTCTGGGTCAAGACGTTTCCGCGGCTCTTTCTCTTCTTCCTGACTCACTTACCTTTCGCCAGCGGGGGGGGCCGCCGGGG
>JAQBGV010000006.1:0-11825 GCA_032128395.1 Planctomycetota bacterium
GTCGGGCTCGACCCTCCGACACGACAGACGAACCACCCTCGCCACTCTTGGTGCGGGCTCGCCTCTGGTGGGGTGGTGAGCGCCGATGGCGGCCCGTCTGCCGCGTCGCCGCGCCAAGCTCGATCCTCGACGACCCGGTAGGGTCGCCTCCGGTCGGGCTCGACCCTCCGACACGACAGACGAACCACCCTCGCCACTCTTGGTGCGGGCTCGCCTCTGGTGGGGTGGTGAGCGCGAGGGCGGCCCGTCTGCCGCGTCGCCGCGCCAAGCTCGATCCTCGACGACCCGGTAGGGTTCGACCTACCGGAGCGTCGGGTCTGCCTGCTCTGGATCTACTCCCAAAGAATCGATCGCTTGGCGGGCTTTCTGGGGATCCAGGTCCCCCGCTCGGGCTAGGCTCGAGAGGGCGGCGGCTGCGATCGCCGGCGTATCGATCTCGAAGACTCTGCGGAGGGCCTCGCGACTGTCGCTCATGCCGAATCCATCGGTGCCGAGCGAGGTGTACGGCGCTTCGAGCCAGCGACTGATGCCGTCCGGGAGTGCGCGGATGAAATCGCTCGCAGCGATGATCGGCCCCCCCTCTGCCGGCAGGATCTGAGAGACCCGGGGGACACGGGGATTCTGATCGGGGTGGAGCACGTTCCATCGCTCGCAGATGATCGCCTCCCGCCGCAGCAGCGGATAGCTGGTGGCCGAGTAGACCTCGGCGGCGATGCCGTGCTCTTCCTCTAGGAACTCGGCCGCCCGGATCGCCTGGCGGAGGATCGGGCCACTGCCGAGTAGGCGGACCCGCTTCTTCCGGCGAGGCGCCCCGGCGCGCACTCGATAGAGCCCTTCGAGAATTCCGCGTCGAACTTCGGACTCTTCCCCTTGGGGCATCGGCGGCATCGGCAGAGTCTCGTTGTACAGAGTGAGGTAGTAGAAGACGTCCTCCTGCTCCGCGACCATCCGTCGCAGCCCCTCCTCGAACAACACCGCGACTTCATACGCGTACGCGGGGTCGTAGGGGAGGCAGCACGGCACCGCGCTCGCGGCGAGCAGACTGTGGCCATCTTGGTGCTGGAGCCCCTCGCCGTTCAGGGTGGTCCGCCCGGCGGTCGCACCGAGGAGGAACCCGCGTCCACGACTGTCACCGAGCGCCCAGATCTGGTCTCCGACCCGTTGGAATCCGAACATCGAGTAGAAGATGTAGAACGGGATCATCACCTCGCCGTGCGTCGCGTAGCTCGTCGCCGCGGCGATGAAACTCGCGAGCGAGCCGCACTCGGTGATCCCTTCTTCGAGGATCTGCCCGTCCTTCCGCTCGTCGTAGCTGAAGAGGAGGGCGTGGTCGACCGGCTGGTATTTCTGCCCCTCGCTCGCGTAGATCCCCACCTGCTTGAAGAGAGGCTCCATCCCGAAGGTTCGCGCTTCGTCGGCGATGATCGGGACGATTCGAGTTCCGATCCCCGGATCCTTGAGGAGCTCGCGCAAGAGCCGGGCGAAGGCCATCGTCGTCGAGGCTTCGACCGTTCCCGAACTCCCCTCGTGGAGGAGTCGGTAGGTCTTCGCCGGAGGGACGTCGGGGACCACCGCCTGGACCCGTCGCTCGGGGACGAACCCACCGAGAGCGGCGCGCCGCTCCCTCAAGTACTGAATCTCGTCGGAAGATTCGTCGGGGGAATAGAAGGGCGCGTTCTCGATCTCCTCGTCAGGGATCGGCAATTCGAGCTTGTCGCGGAACAGACGGAGCTCGGCCTCCTTCAACTTCTTCACCTGGTGGGCGATGTTCCGCGCCTCGGCGGTGGGGCCGAGGGTCCACCCCTTCACCGTCTTCGCAAGGATCACGGTGGGCTGTCCCGGGTGTTCGACCGCGGCTCGGTACGCCGCGTAGAGCTTGCGGTAGTCGTGTCCGCCGCGGCGCATCCGCGGGATCTCGTCGTCGGAAACCGGCTCGAGAAGCTCGAGCAGGGTCGGGTCGTCGCCGCAGAGATCCTTGCGGATGTAGTCCCCGGTCTCGACCGAGTAGCGTTGGAACTGCCCGTCGACGATCTGGGTCACCCGGCGGACGAGGCGATGCTCCTCATCGCGGGCGAAGATCGGGTCCCACTCGCGGCCCCAGATCACCTTGATCACGTTCCATCCCGCGCCGTGGAACACCGCTTCGAGTTCCTGGATGATCTTCCCGTTTCCGCGGACGGGACCGTCGAGGCGCTGCAGGTTGCAGTTCACCACGAAGATCAAGTTGTCGAGTTTCTCCCGTGCCGCGAGGTGCAGCGCTCCGAGGGTCTCGGGTTCGTCGCACTCCCCGTCGCCGAGGTACGCCCAGACTCGCTGCTCGGAGGTGTCCTTCCTGCCGCGGTGCATCAAGTACCGATTGAACCGCGCCTGGTAGATCGCGTTGATCGGACCGAGCCCCATCGACACCGTCGGAAACTGCCAGAACTCCGGCATCAGGCGCGGGTGGGGATAGCTCGAGAGTCCGATCCCGGCCGACTCCATCCGAAAATTCGCGAGCTGGGCTTCGGTCAGTCGCCCTTCGAGAAACGCTCGGGCGTAGATCCCGGGAGCCGCATGTCCCTGGATGAACACCTGGTCGCCGCCCCCGGAGTGGTCGCGGCCGCGGAAGAAGTGGTTGAATCCGACCTCGTACAGACTCGCGGCGGAGGCGTAGGTCGAGAGGTGTCCACCGATCCCGTCGTAGAGCTGATTCGCCCGGAGCACCATCGCGACCGCATTCCAGCGGATCAGGCGGCGGATCCGCCGCTCCATCTCCTCGTCGCCGGGGAACTCCGGTTCGCGCTCGGGGGGAATCGTGTTGATATAGGGGGTCTGTACGAGCGCGGGGAGTTCGATCTGCAGTTCCTGGGCGTGCTCGATCAGCCGACGGACGAGGAACCGTGTCCGCGCCCCTCCAGAGTGGACCAGCAGGTCGTCGAGCGCCTCCATCCACTCGCGGGTCTCCTGAGGGTCGACGTCGCTGCGCACCGGCGGGTAGACATCGGCCATCGGGTACTCCTCGCGATCGGGAACGGAAAGACCGCAGTCGGCGGGCGCTCGGTCGGCAGGTCCTCTACCGGTACTCCTCGGGGATCTGGTCCTCCGGGATCTCTTCCGCCTCTTCGATCATCATCACCGGAAATCCGTTCTCGATCCGGTACGACTTTCGGGATTCGTAGCAGAGCAGGCGCCCGTCCCGGTGGACGAGTGGGGCGTGGGATAGAGGGCAGACCATGATCTCCAGGAGGACTGGGTCGAACGGTGTCTCTTCGCTCGGCGATCGATCCAAGATGACTCCTCCTGGCTCCTCTGGCCCCATCTTCGAGGACGCGGCTTCCGCTTCGACCATGGTGTAGGATGGCGCGGATTCTCGCGTTGAGACCGAGTGCACGCAAGCCAAAAGGACTCGCGCGTCCTCCCCCTGGAACTGGGATGGGAGTCATCATCGTGCCGCATCGCTCCGTGTTCCCCCTCGTCCTCCTGCTCGGCGTCGCTCTCGGATGTCCCCTCATCGCAGGGGATCGCACGATCACGTTCGACCAGATCCTAGGGGGGGAGGTGTGGTTCGGGACCTCGCTCGAGCGGGCGCGATTCGATGCGTCCGGGCGAGCGCTCCAGGTCGGCGAAGGCGAATGGATGAGCGTCGAGTCCGGGGAAGCGACCGACTCCGCGAAGAGCGAGTCCTCCCCCCCGGCAGTCCTCGAGGGGCTGAGTGAGACGGTGATCGCCGCCCTCCCCTCGGGCGCGTCGACCGATGAGTGGCTTCAGGGAGAACGCCTCATCACGGCAGATGGAACCGCGACCCTGATCTCACGCCGCGGCGGTCTCGTCTTCCGTCGCGCGGGTCAAGCTGCGGTCTGGATCTCGCTCGAGGGAGAGCGCGAGCTCGTCTCCATCGCGCCGGACGGACGGCACGCGAGCTGGGTCGTTGGGAATGACCTGTTCGCGATCGATCTGCCGAGTGGCGACCCGATCGGGATCACGAGCGCCGGTACGGATGAACTCCTCCACGGGAAGCTCGATTGGGTCTACCAGGAAGAGGTCTACGGGCGCGGGAATTTCAACGGACACTGGTGGAGCCCCGACGGGCAGCACCTCGCATTCCTGCGTCTCGACGAATCGAACGTGCCCGCGTTCCGCATCGTCGATCACGTCCCCGCTCGTCAACAGGTCACGACGATGCGGTACCCCAAGGCGGGGGACCCGAATCCGGGGGTGTCGGTCGGGGTGTACTCGGTCGCACGCGATGCGGTGACGTGGGTCGACCTCGCCGCGTACGGCGATCCCGCCGCGATCATCGTGGTGCGGGTCGGCTGGACTCCGGACGGGGGCCGACTGATCCTCCAAGTACAGGATCGAATTCAGACTTGGCTCGATCTGCTCTCCGTCGATCCGACGAGCGGGCAAGCTGCTCGAATCCTGAACGAGTCATCGGAGACTTGGGTCAACGTGCTCGAAGAACCGCGATGGCTCGCGGGCGGCGGCTTTCTCTGGCTCTCGGAACGGACCGGCTTCCGACACCTGTATCGCTACCCCGATCCGAGCTCCGTCGACTACGGCGATCACCCGATCGAGAACCAGACCCAATTCATCGGCCCGCCGATCACCGTCGGCGACTGGCAGGTCGACCGCATCCTACGCGTCGACGAGGACCGACGAGAGATCTGGTTCTCCGCCTCGATCCCTTCGGCGGTCGAGAGTCACGCCTATCGGGTGTCTTTCGACGGCGGAGTCCTCACCCAGCTCACACTCGACCCGGGCTCTCACGGGTTGACGATCGCACCCGACGGCGAACACTATCTCGACCAATTCGCGAGTCACCGCGATCCGGGTGAACTTCGACTCTGCGATCGGGACGGCCGGATCCTCAGGATCGTCGCGGAGGGCAGTGCGACCGGCGTCGCCGAGTACGCCTACTCGCGGCCGGAGCGCCTTCAGGTTCCCGCGCGAGACGGGCATCTGCTCGACGCGATGCTCTTTCGCCCGGTCCCTTTCGACGAGGGACGTTCCTACCCGGTGTGGCTGATGACCTACTCGGGACCTGACGCCCCGACCGTGCGCGACTCGTGGCAGGGAGATGCGTGGAAGCAGTTCCTCTGTCAGCAGGGGATCATCGTGTTCCAGGTGAACAACCGTTCATCCAGCGGACGCGGACAGAAGGACACCGAGACCGCTTACCGCATGCTCGGCATCCCGGAGCTCCGGGATCTCGAGGACGCGGTCGGCTGGCTCACCGCGCACCCGTGGGCGGACGCGGGTCGGGTCGGAATCACCGGATGGAGCTACGGCGGTTTCATGACTGCCTTCGCGTTGACACATTCGAAACTGTTCTCGCTCGGGATCGCGGGCGCCGGGGTCTACGACTGGCATCTCTACGACACGATCTACACCGAGCGGTACATGCAGACCCCCGAACTGAACTCAGAGGGGTACGCCGAGACCTCGGTGATCGGAGGGGCGGCTGGGCTGCACGGGCACCTGCTCATCGTCCACGGGATGGATGACGACAACGTCCACGTCCAGAACGCGATGCAGCTCTCCCGTGCACTTCAGAGGGCTGGCAAGCAGTTCGAGCTGATGGTCTACCCGACGGCGACCCACGGGATCGGGGACCCGGAGCAGCGCCGCCATCTTCGCGTGCTCGAGTGGAAGACGATCGGGGAGCGATTGCTCGGGGAGAGCGCCGCAGATGGACTCTCGAGCGGAACAGAACCGACGCGTCGCGGATCACGATAGCGCCCCGCCGCATGCGCCTCGAACTCACCCGCGGGATCTTTCGCCGCCGTTACCAGCGCTTCTTCGCCGACGTCGAAATCCCGGGGATCGGGGCGATCACTGCGCACTGCCCGAACACCGGCACCATGCGCACGCTCCTCGAGGACGGCGCCGACGCTTGGCTCCGTCACTCAGACGACCCGAAACGCAAGCTCGCCTGGACGCTCGTACTCCTCGGCGTGCCGGGGGGACTTGCGCTCGTCGACACCTCGCTGCCGAACACGATCGTCGCCGAAGGGATCACCGCCGGGCTCGTGCCATCGCTCGCGGGATACGAGACGCTCAGGCGAGAGGCGTACCTCGGCGGGCGCTCGCGCTTCGACATGCTGCTAGCGAACCCACAGGACGGTTCGGGGAGGAGCTGCGTCATCGAGGTGAAGAACGTCACGATGCGTTCTGCTGCGGTGGAGGGTCGCGCGGACTTCCCCGACGCGGTCACGGCACGGGGCCGAAAGCACCTCGAGGAGCTCGCCACGCTCGCAGGGAGGGAGATGCGTGCGGTGCAGTTCTATCTCCTCGGAAGGACCGATTGCACCCGGGTCGGGATCGCGGCGGAGATCGATCCCGGCTATGCGCAGGCGCTGGAAACGGCGCGAGTGAGCGGTGTCGAGGTGATCGCGGTCCAGTTGGCGATCGAGGAGGCGGCGATCGAGGAGGCGGGCGGTGTCTCGGTGGCGCTCCGCACCTCGGGGGAGTGCTCGGTGGAATATCCACCGCGAGCCTAGCTAGTGCGACAGCCAGCTCGCCGGAATCGCCACTCGTTCCTCCCCGATGACTGCGACCTTCACCGACAGCACCGCGCCTCCGGTCTTGTTGAAGTACTCGACCACGAACCGGTGGGATCCCGCCGCGAGAGGGACCTGTCCCGCCTTTGCGAACGGGGAGTGGAGGCCGTCGTTGTCGATCGTGACCGCGTCGCCGATCGACAGTCGGGAGCCGTCATCCGACTCGAGGACGAACTCGAACACCGCGTCCTCGGGAACCGTGATCCAACCTTCGTAGCGTGCGCCGCGGAGTTCCGCCCCGGCACCCCCGGCGAGATCGATTCCCGAAACGATCTCGGTACCGATCGGCGTGCTCCCCTCGAAGCCGGGGAGCCGGTCCCAGCTCCCCGCGTAGATCGAGCGCCGAAGGCCCGGTGATGTCGCGCCGGGATCTCTCGCTTGTCGTGGCTCGACTCGGGTGAATCTCCGCTCGGCGACTTCGGTCACCGGTTTCCCCTCGTGGAAGCTCCTCGCGCGGATCGTCGTGCTGTCGGTGACGATGATCGCGTGTCCTGCGAGCAGGCTCGAGCCGACCGGATCGCTCCCATCGGTCGTGTACCGAACCTCCAGGGCGTCCGAACCGCCGGCGATGGTGACCTCGAGCGAGCCGAGTAGGATGTCGGACGCCGCTTCGATCACGGGGAGCGAGTAGACGATCGGATCCCCCTCGACCTCGAGCACCACTACCGTGCAGTCGGGATCGGGAGCATCTTCTGGGACTTCGATCGCGACGGTTCCCGTGCCGCGCACTGTGCGGAGCGAGCCCTCCGGATCGGTGAGGAGCCATGCTCTGAGGTCGCGGTTGCCGACCCCTGGGATGAGCAAACCGCTGGAGGCGTGTTTCGGCCATTCGAAGACGTGGAGATAGAGGCGGGTGCGGTCGCCGACGCGTCGCATCGTGCACCGACCCCACGGAGCCGCGGGGAACGGCGACGCCACCGTGCCGTGAACTGCCTCCCCGTTCGTGGCCATCCACGTGCCGATCCCCTGCAGCCGTTCGAGGCTCTCCTCGGGGAAGGTGCCATCGGCCTTCGGGCCGATATTGAGAAGCAGATTGCCGCCCTTGCTCGCGACGTCGACCAGGAGTCGGATCAGCTCACGGGTCGATTTGTAGTCGTGGTCGGCCCGGTTGTATCCCCAGTGCCGGTTCATGGTGATGCAGCTCTCCCAGTCGACGCCGGGAAAGCCGGTGGCGGGGACTTCCTGCTCCGGCGTCCCAAAATCGCCGCAGTACTCTCCCTCCGCGGTGAGGCCTGCCATCCCTCCGCGCCCGACATCGACTCGGTTGTTGATGATCGCGCCCGGTTGAAGGGTCCGGCACAACTCGTAGAGCGCGCGACCCCGTTCGTGGTTCCAGGTGCGCTCCCACTCTCCGTCGAACCACATCACATCGATGGGGCCGTAGTTCGTCAGCAGTTCGGTCACCTGTGCGTGCAGGTATTCGGTGAACCGCTCGAAGTCGGCGCCCTCCTCCGACCGATCGGTCTCCCATCCGCGACGAGGGAGGTAGTCGGGGTGGTGCCAGTCCATGATCGAGTGGTACCAGCCGATCCGAAGAGCGTGCCGCCGACACGCGTCGGTGAGCTCGCGGAGGATGTCGCGACGAAACGGGGTCGCCATCACGTCGAAGTCGGTCTGTTCGGAGTCGAAGAGGCAGAATCCGTCGTGGTGCTTCGAGGTGATCACGAGGTATCGCATCCCGGCGGCGATGGCGGCCCGAACCCATGCATCGGCATCGAACCGCACCGGGTCGAACTGCGGCACGAATCGATCGTAGGTGGAGAGCGGGATCTGGGCGGTCGTTCGGATCCACTCGGCGTGACCCGTTCCGTCGTTCCACTCGCCGGCGGGGATCGAATAGAGCCCCCAGTGGATGAACATCCCGAACCGCGCCTCACGCCACCAGTCGAGCCGGGGATCGGCGGCGCTCTCGCTGCCCGTGCTTCGGTCGGGGACCGGGGTGTGGCTCGCACAGCCGAGGGCGAGGAGAAGGGCACAGAGCCCGGCGGTCGTCCGCAAGTGGAATCGAGTCATGGAGCCTCCCGGTTCGAAGGGGAGAGCGTCCCTGTTCAGTGAGCGCGTGGCAAGGGGCGGTCTCCTAGGGACACGCGCCGTAGTCCGCACAGTCCTCCCCGGCGCCGACCCCACAGGACTCGTACGGCGCGACCGGGGGTTCCCCTCCGCCGAACAGGTACTCGAGCAACAGAATCGGGTCGCTGATCAGGTGCAGTCCGTCGCCGTCGATGTCCGCGGCGGCAAAGCAGGGAAGCTGTCCACTGGTGAGCGCGATCAGCGCGACGATCGGGTCCGCCAGATCGATGTCTCCGTCGGTATTGACGTCGCCGCGGCGGAAAAGGGTTGCTTGGTCGAGGCAGATCAGCCCGTCGATCTTCGCGAAGTTGAACACGCTCTCGTTGTCGATCACCGCGACGTTCTCGATCGGTGCGCCGCCCCCGCCGTCGATGAAATCGCAGAACTGAACCTCGAGGCAGGCAAATGGTGTCGCGGAGGGGGAGATCGAGATCTCGACCTGGCCGAGCGGGATGGGATCGGTGGTGATGGGGAGGGTGGCGCCGTCGAACGGTGGGATGGCATCGAGGAGGGCCCCGATCGTCATCTCGCAGCCGTCGCCGTCGCTCGGATTGTTGTCGTAGGTCGCGAGCAGGAACTCCGCCTCATCGAGTGCCATCCCGATCGCGGAGAAGCTGCGGAACACGAAATTCAGGTCGCAGTCGGCGCAGATCGCGATCTGCACCCCTTGGATCCCGCCGACCGGATCGGTGTAGAAGATGGTGAGCGGGACGGTGTCTCCGGGTGCGGCGGAGACCGGACCGACGTTCCCTTCATCGTCGAGAGTCCCCAAGAGAAAACTCATCGGGGCGAACGGCACGGGTAGGCAACTGACCACTCCGCCCTCGAGCGACGGGGAGATCTCGATGCCGCCGATCGAGACGCGATTCACCGCGGCCGGATTGCCGACGACTCCGTTCACGGGGGTGACGGCGTGGAGGACCGGTGGGTCTGGTGCGAGCGGAGGGCTGAGGCATTGCATCCGGATGAGCGCGAGCGTCCAGCCGCTACCCGGGAGGAGCGCTTGCCCGTCGAACGGGGCCTCCGAGTCGAACACGACCTCGACGACCACGCCGTTCGGTGCGATGTCGACATCGACGAATTCGGCCCCGAACGCTTCGACGACGGTACCGAGGGTCTCGACCGCGAGGGTCTGCAGGGAGAGCGGATGCTCGAGTGCCACGGTGTAGGAATCGACCAGCCCCGTGGGATTGTCGAAACTGACCTCGACGAGTGCGGAATCGTCCGCCGGGATGAACCCGGGCTCGACGCGAACGGTCGGAAGGGGGGGTGGCAGGATCGTCACGGTGCCGCCGGAGAGGACGAGCCCCTGCGCTTGGGTGATCGAGATTCCCCCGTCCTGCACGATGCTGTTCGTCACCGGCGGGTTGTCGAACACCCCGTCCTGGAACTCGAGGGTCACCGATTGCGGCTGCGTGACGAGGACCGCCGGGAGCCAACCGATCGAGGCGACCGGTAGATCGCTCCCCGCAGGGATCGTCTGGCCGTCGAACGGTGGAACGTTGTCGACGATCACCGCCACCACGACTCCGGAACTCCCGGGAAGGATCGAGGAGAACACTCCCTCCGCGTCGATCGCAGCCCCGAGCGCTTGGATGGGTCCGGGAGCGAGGAGCGCGGGGTCGTAGGAGAAGGCGAGGAAGAACGCCTCGACCGCTTGATCGGAGGAGAGCCGCACGATGCTCTGCCCCTCCTCGAGATTCGTCAGGGTGAGGTCATCGATGCTCAGGTCGTTCTGCGCTGCGAGCGGGGTGGCGAGAACGGCGAGTGCGAGTGCGAGTCGTGACCCGGCGAACGGTGATATGGTCCGGAGCGCGTCGCGCAGCATCCGGGGCCTCCTCAGGATCGGGGGAAGAGCGCAATTCGAGCCCAGCCCACCCATTGTACTGCCACGCCGACCCCCTCCCGACCCCTTTCGGTCGACACCGCCCGGTTCCTTCGGCACCCTGACCGAGCACCGGAAGGAGACCGCAGATGTCCGATCCCCTCGATCTCGCCCTGCTGCGTCGACTCGCCCTCGCCGCCGGCCCCCCCGGGGCCGAGGGAGAAGTGCGGTCGATCGTCCGGGAGGCGCTCGCGGGGGTCGGGACGATCCGCCATGATCGCCTCGGATCGCTGCTCTGCGAGGTTCCGGGGGAGGCCGCGGCCCCGCGGATCGTGCTCGACGCCCACCTGGACGAGGTCGGATTCATCGTGCAATCGATCACGGCGGAGGGGCGGATCAAGTTCGCGCCGCTCGGCGGTTGGTGGGGGCACGTCCTCCTCGCCCAGCGGGTCGACATTCTCACCGAATCGGGTGCGAAGGTCCCAGGGGTGATCGCGAGCAAGCCGCCGCACTTCCTCACGGAGGCGGAGCGGAAGAGTGTGCTCACGCCTTCTCAGATGCGGATCGACGTCGGGGCGAGCAGGCGGAAGGAGGTCGAGGAGCTCGGGATCCAGGTCGGCGATGCGATCGCACCGCATGCGGAGTGGATCGAGCTCGCGGGCGGGATCGTCAGCTGCAAAGCGTTCGACGATCGGGTGGGGGTAGGGGTGATGATCGAGTCTCTCCGCCGCCTCGCCGCAGATCCTCCCCCCGGGACCACGATCGGCGTCGCCGCGGTGCAGGAGGAGGTCGGTTGTCGAGGTGCGGGGACCGCGAGCGAGCTCTCCCGTCCCGATCTCGCGATCGTGCTCGAGGGGACCCCAGCCGATGATGCCCCCGGAACGTCGGACCGCCAAGGCGCCCTCGGAGCGGGTCCGCAGCTGCGTTTCTGCGACCCGACCGCACTCTCGAACCGTCGCCTCGTCCGGATGGTCGAACGAGTCGCGAGGGAGCACGAAATCCCGGTACAGATCGCGGTGAGAGAGAGCGGCGGCACCGATGCGAAGTCGATCCACGTGCACGGAGCGGGGGTCCCGACGATCGTGATCGGTGTCCCGGCCCGGTACATCCATACGCACGTCAGCTTGATCCACCCGCTCGACTACGCGCGCGCGATCGACTTGACGGTGGAAGTGGTGTCGCAGCTGGATGCGGAGACGGTGGGGTCGTTCGTCTCGTTCGACTAGCTGAAGAGGGCCGGCGAAGATCGAATGAACGGATGATGGGACTGGCTCGCCGAAGGTGATGCCTGTCCCGGACACTCGCCCGCTGGACCGCAGCTCTTCTCACGTTCTCGCGAGCATCGCTCAGCGATCGTTTTTCGTCGGAGTACCGGCGGCGGTCCGGGACGG
>JAQBGV010000007.1:0-7329 GCA_032128395.1 Planctomycetota bacterium
GGCAAGCGGATCGCATCGTGCAGCAAGAGATCTGCAAGATCCCCGACCACCGACGGATCTGGCAGAGCTTCGCGGTCCTCCTCCCGGTCCAGACGGTCGGGGTGCAGGGTGATCAACGGACCTACGAGAACGTGATCGCGCTGCGGATCGTCGAGTCGACCGACGGCATGACCGCGGACTGGGTGTATCTGCCGCAGGAAATTCTGGCGCGCATTTCGAGTCGAATCTGCAACGAAGTTCGAGGCGTGAATCGCGTGGTGCTCGACATTTCGAGCAAACCCCCCTCGACGATCGAGTGGGAGTGAGTCGATGCCGAACTTCTATGAGGGCGGTCGAGACGGGGCGGACTTGTCGGTCGCAGTGATCGTGTCGCGTTTCAACGAGACGATCAGCGAGCGGCTCCTCGACGGGTGCGTCGACGAACTCATCCGACTCGGGGTCGATGACGAGGAGATCGACGTCCTCTGGGTCCCGGGTGCCTTCGAACTGGCGCAGACCGCGGAGCACTGCGTCGAGTCCGGGGACTACGGAGCTATCATCTGCCTCGGCTCCGTGATCCGAGGAGAGACCTCTCACTACGATCACGTGGCGCAGTGCGCTGCCGAGGGAATCGCGACCGTCGCCCGCGAAGCGACGATCCCGGTGATCTTCGGCGTTCTGACCACGGAAGACGTCGCCCAGGCCGAGGCGCGCTCCGGGGGGGTGAAGTGCCACCACGGCGAGTACGCTGCGCGCGCAGCGGTCGAGATGGCCCGCCTTCTCGACCAGATCGATACTGGGGACGACGACGACGAGGAGGATGAGTCTGGAGAAGAGTTCGAGCTGGAGCGGGTGGAGGAGTGACTCGCATGCATCACCTCAAGAGATCTGCGTGCTGATCCGATGGGTCATCGCCGAGAAGCGCGAATCCTCGCGCTCCAGTGCCTGCACACCTGGGACGCCCAGGGACCCGACTCCGGTCAGGACGCCGCCGAAGAGGTGATCGAGCGCCTCTCTCGAGAGCAGACGGTGCGCGAGTTCTGTCGCAGACTCCTCTCCACGTACTGGGAGCATTCCCCCGAAATCGACGAGATGATCTCGGAGTGCGCCGAGCATTGGGCTCTCGATCGCATGGCGGTCGTCGATCGCAACGTGCTGCGCCTCGCCGTCACCGAGCTCCTCCACTTCCCGGAGATCCCGTCGAAGGTAGTGATCGATGAGGCTATCGAGATCGTGAAGAGATTCTCGACCGAGCGCTCCGGGTCGTTCGTCAATGGCATCCTCGATCGGGTGCTCTCGGAACGAGAGGAACCTCATGGCGCTGGGTAAGCTCTTCGGACGCGGCAAGAAGGAGGAGGGGCCGGGTTCCGATCCTGCTACCGAGGCCGCATCGGCACCGGAGAAGAAGGGCGGCGCGTTCGCCGCACTGCGCCGCGGGCTCTCGAAGACGCGGAAGAAGCTCTCCGCGATCCTGACGTTCGGCCGAAAGCTCGACGATGATCTGCTCGAGGAGATCGAGACTGCGCTGATCCAAGCCGATTTCGGGCCGGCGACGGCGATGGACCTCTGTGCACAGCTCCGCGACGCATACAAGGGTAAGGAATTCACCTCCGAAGAAGCGATCCCTTTCCTCCGGGAGCGACTCGCCGCCCGCCTGTCGCAGAACACCGCACTCCGCTTCTCGGATGAAGGCACCAGCGTGTTCGTGGTCGCCGGCGTCAACGGCACCGGGAAGACCACTTCGATCGCAAAGCTCGCGCACCGTTTCCGGAACGAGGGGCGCACGGTCGTCCTCGCCGCCGCCGACACGTTCCGCGCCGCCGCGGTCGATCAACTCGGGATCTGGAGCGAGCGACTCGGAATCGAAATGGTTCGCGGCGCGGAACGGGGTGACCCCGCTTCGGTGGTGTTCGACGCGCTCGAGCGGGCCCAGGAAGTCGGCGCGGACGTGTTGATCATCGACACTGCCGGCCGCCTTCACACCGAGAAGGGGCTGATGGATCAGCTCGCGAAGATCGGCCGGGTGATCGCGAAGAAGATCCCGGGCGCCCCGCACGAGGTCTTGCAGGTACTCGACGCCACCACCGGCCAAAATGCGGTGCAGCAGGCTCGCGAATTCCACAAAGCGATGCCGGTCACGGGACTCGTCCTGACGAAACTCGATGGCACGGCCCGAGGCGGCGTGATCTTCCCGATCCTCGAGCAGGTCGGGCTCCCGGTGAAGTTCATCGGAATCGGTGAGTCCCTGGAAGACCTGCAGCCGTTCGACCCGGAGACCTTCGCAGCAGCGCTGTTTGATTGAAGCGTACGCGGGGCGATGACGGCTCGTCCGCCGCGTTGCGAGTTCTTCTCCGATCCTCGATGACCCCATGAAGGGTCTGCAGGCTTTCCGCTTCGTGCCGCTCGAGTTTCCCTAGCGGCTCCTATGGACAGGGTGCGCTCCCCGGCACGAACGTTGCTCGGCGAGTTCGGGGAGTTCGAAGGTCCACAGGTCGATCCGCGCCAGCAGATCTCCGCGAAACCCGCCTTCCCGGACTCTCGCGCGCAGGTCGCGATCGCTCCCCGGCGAACAAGACATTCTCGTGGGATGAGGTGAGCCGTACTTGGCCACGCGAAACGTCAAGGCTGCGGAACGACCGGAAGATCAGCATCGGATCGATGAAGAATTGGAAACACCGCAGGACGCGCCCTTATCGCACGGCGCACCTTCAGAATCGCCACATGATTCCGCCGAGGACGCTCGTGTACTCGAAGTCGTGGATCTTGCCCGCGGGCTTCGTCCACGCACCTTCGACGAAGAAGGTCAGGTGTTCCCCTGAGTGGGCTTCGAGCCCCCCGCCGAGTTTGTAGACCGTCTCGGTCTCGTTCTCGGCAATTCCGACGCCGAGGGTGTCCTTGATCTCTGCGTCGATCACGCCGATCCCGATCAGCGCGTACGGCTGGAGCGGCGCCTGTGTGAGGTAGCCCTTCGCCTGAGCGACGAAGGTCCGTCCTTCGACCTCGCCGACATCCAGGCGCGGGAACTCGAGCTCGATCTCGGCGCTTCCGAGCTCCTCGTAGGAGACCTCGATCGCCACCCAGCGGGGGAACCGGTATCCGCCGCGGAATCCGTAGGTGAAGGACGTCTCCGAGTCGAGCCCGCTCGGCAGATCGAACTGGTCGATCGCCCCTCCGGCGACGACTCCCGCGTACGGGCCGGCACGCAGGTGGGCCGGCTCGTCGATGAACTGGCACCCCGCGAGGACCACCGGAAGTACGAGAACCAGGATCCTGAAGGCTGGGAAGGGCTGATCGAGCATCGTGCGGTTCCTCTCGGACGAGCCTCAGGCGCCCGCGCACCTTGCCGGGAGCCCCTCGGAAACTCCACCCTCAACCGACCGTGGAGCCCCGGACGACCCTCCCGCCCGCTCATCTGCTCGGAAGGTGGCCGCCACACATCGTGATCGGTACGATGAGGCGATTCGGTCAGTACATTATTGATCCCACACGGAGGACTCATCCTCCGAGGAGGCCCCATGCACCGCATTTCAGCAATACTCCTCCTTCCCCTCCTCCTCGCCTGCTTCGGCCCCATCCGCGCCGACACAGTGCACCTGAAGAACAGCTCGGTGATCCACGGTCGGATCATCGAGGAGCCGTCGGGACTCGTCGTCCAGGTCGGGGCGACTGGCCGCATCTGGCTCTCGACCGAAGACATCGAGAGCTGGGAACGGAACGACAAGGGGATCGAAGCGGCTCCCCCCCCGGTGGCGCCCCCCGCGCCCCTCCTGGGAGAACGGATCGCGACGACGCACGTCGCTCGGCTGAACAACGGCGGGGCGTTGCGTGGCGACTGGGTCGAAGGGGATGATCCGGGCGCGGTGTCGTTACGCGTCGGGTCGATCGGGACCTACACGATTCCGCGAAATCAGGTCGCGAAAATCGTCGCCGAAGCGGGAGAAGTGAGAATCCCGGCGACGAGACCGCGCGCCGAACCGACTCCACCTCCGCCGTCCCCCGAGCCGACGTTCGAGGAGATCGTCGCCGCGCTCGCGGCTGAAGTGGTCGATCGTCACTATTCGAGTGGGTGGGGTGCTCCGATGGCGGTCGGAGCCGAAGATGAGATCGCCGAGGCGGTGCGCGAACTCACGCGGCAGCGCACCCGCAACCGCGTCCGCGCGGAGGGTGAGCTCCGAGGCTGGGGGGCAGCCGCTCTCCCGTTCCTGCGCACCGTGACGAATCACCCCCTCGACCTGACGCGCCGCTCGGCGATGAGGCTCGTGCGGGACGCCGGAGCTTGGGAGGGTGCCCCTCTCGCCATCGCTTCGCTCGATGATCCTGATCCGTTCGTCCGCGACCTGGCGGAAGAGGCGGTACAGGGAATTCTCGGGGTCGCGATTCCGAAGGACGCGCGCGCGCTCACCGCCAGCGACTATTGGCTCCTCTGGCTCGATGCCGAGGCGCGACGCTTGGAGGCAGAGCTGACGGAAACCCTGCGAACGTTCTTGGCGGTGGAGGAGTCGGCAAAGGAGTGATGGCGGGGATGGAACGCCACGCTCCCTACCCCTTCAGCTTTCGCAGCAGCATCTGATGCACGGCTTGTGACTTCTCCGCGATCGCCTGCGCCTTCTTGATCTCACCGGTGTCGAGCCACGTTCCGTGGTTCGCACATCGATCGATCACCAGGTGGACGCTCTCGTCGTACGAGATGCGATCCATCGTCCTCCCGCACTTCGGACACGGGGCATCCGCCAGCGGCCCATGGTCCCAGGCGCTACGGACATCCAGGATCTGGGTGCGCTCCTCCTCGCTGAAGGTGAGAGCGCGGATCTTGAGGATCTGCTCGAGCTCACCGAGATCGAGCCAGAAACCCCAGCATGTGGAGCACATGTCGACTTCGACACCTTCGTAGTCGGCCACGGCAAGGGGAAGGTGGCAACGGGGACAATCCATCGGAATCTCCTCTCGGTCGGAACCCCGAGAGGATAGCGGACTCGCGCCCGCAATTCCCACAGCGCTTTGCTCGATGATGTCACGGGAGAAGAAATTGGCCGACCCGATTGGTTCGATCGGGTCGGCCACGATCGCTCAGCGCATCTTGGCGAGAACGTGATATGCGAAGACCACCTCGGTCACGCTCGGGCTCCGCATCAGGAATCGCTCCATGAAGTGCCGGACCCGGAGCATCGCGCGCCGCTCTTCGAAGTCGTATCCGTCCAGCATCGGGTGGGGAAAGAAATCGCCGGCGGGCGGTCGAGAGCTCAACTGCGCAGTCGCCATTCCAGTCGGTCCTTTCGGAACTCGTATCCGCGGGGTCGGCGCTCGTGGAGCAAGCGGTCTGCCAATTCTGCCGAGAGCCGTAGATCGGCTCGAATCCGGCATGCACGCGAGGCTTCGGGTCCCCCTCGCTTCGGAGCCGGCCCTCGATTCACCCGCGCTGCAGATTCGTTTGCCTCACCGAGGTCAAGGACGCCTCAGATGCGGTACGGGGCACCACGGTCGGAGACCCGGCGGGACGGCGTCCCGACCCGCTGTTCAGAAACGGTCCCCTGGCTGACCCTGGATCCGCAGGATAATTACCCCCCACCGATTCCTCCAGCACCTCGTCGCCGTGGTTCCGGACGTCGCGGGAGGCGGTGCGGAGGATTTGTGTCGGCGGCATGTTCGGCGGGCGGGGGTGGCCAAGGTCACGCACGCCCGTGTTGCTGATTCGGCCAGATGATCGAGGCCACCCACCCCACGACCACCGTCGCCGCTGTCCCCACTGTGTTGCGATAGAGAAACGGGAGTTCACCGCCCGAACTTCTCGCGATCTGGTCCGCGATCACCACCGCAAGGATGCCGGAGGCGATTCCCGTGACCGCACCGAGCCCTCCGACTCGGCGCGTCGCGACCGCGAGGATGAATACTCCGAGGAGTGCTCCATAGAACCAGGACCCCACCGCATTCACGGCGTCGATCAGCGATCCGAATCCACCCACGGACAGGGCAAAGAGGGTCGCGAAAGCGCCGACGAGCGCCATCGCGATCCTCGAGAGGCGCTTTTCCTCCGCTGGAGAGAGTTCTCTCCGCCGGCCGCGGGGATGCAGGTCCATCACGATGACCGTCGCCATCGAGTTGAGCTCGCTGTCGATGCTCGAGAGTGCGGCGGCGAAGATCGCCGCGATCAGCAGCCCGATCAAGCCGGTCGGCAAGTAGTTCAGAATGAAGTGCGGGAATACATAGTTCGTCTCTCGGTCGCTGTCCTGTGCCAGCACTCGGAGCATCTCCGTCGACTTCTCGCGCGCCGCTTCCGACCCTTCTGCCGCACGTGAGTAGGTGGCGATCGCAGCCTCGTCCGGGGACTCGAGGAGAGTCCGCGCGGCCTCGCGAGCATTCTCCCACGCCCGCTCGGCCTCCACGACCAGCTCGGTCGCCGCCGGCTCCCCCGCCCCCTCCGCCTGCGCCGGCACGAAGCTCGCCGGCGGAGCCTCGAAGGTGTACAGCGCGAACAGCATCGTCCCGACGAGCAGCACCACCAGTTGGAAGGGGACCTTCGCGATCGCGTTCAGGAGCAGCGCCCCGCGCTCATCGCGGAGCGAGCGACCGGAGAGGTAGCGTTGCGCCTGGCTCTGGTCGCACCCGAAGTAGCTGAGGAAGAGAAGCGTCCCACCGAGCAGCGCGGACCACATGGTGTACTGATCGGAGGCGGCGAATCGCCAGTCGGCGAGCACCAGGCGATCGGTCGCGGCCGCGAGCCGAAGCGCGCCAGCCAGACCTACTTCGACGGGGAGAGCGCGGATCGCGACGACGAGAGCCACGATGAGCCCGACGATGATCACCGACATCTGCTTCACGTCGGTCGAGAGGACCGCGCGCATCCCGCCGAACGAGGTGTAGACCACCGCGATCACGCCCATGAAGACTACGGTCAGCTCAGTGCGCAGACCGAGGACCGCGCTGAGAATCACCGACGGGGCGAAGATCACGATTCCGACCGAGAGACCCCGCAGAACCAGGAAAACCGCGGCAGAGAGAAGGCGCGTCTTCTGGTCGAACCGCTTCCCGAGGTACTCGTAAACGGTGAATACGTTCTGGCGGCGGTAGAGCGGGAGCACGGTGAAGGCGAGGATCACCATCGCGATCGGCAGCCCGTAGTAGAACTGCACGAAGCGCAGCCCGTCCTCCCACCCCTTGCCGGTGGTGCCGAGCATGGTGATTGCGGAGGCTTGGGTCGCCATGATCGACAGACCCATCACCCACCAAGGCGCGCTTCGCCCGGCGAGGAACAGGTCCTCGGCTCCGTGATTTTTCGGGGAGCGTCGCAGGCCGTCGATGACGACCCAGGCGAGGAAGGAGCGCCAGCGGCCGTTCTCGTATCGCGAGGCGCCG
>JAQBGV010000008.1:0-16461 GCA_032128395.1 Planctomycetota bacterium
ACAGCACCGGAACCGTCGTGGTAGCTTGAGCCGATGTCGAGGGACTGGTCATTGGTTCTCCCTTTCTCTTCAAGGAGGTAGGGAAACGTTTTTAGCCCAGTCTCTCGGCGCTCTACATAGCTTCTGTCCCGGACGCTCGCCTGCGGATCCAGCGGGTTCTGCCGGCGCGCGACCGTCTCCGCCGCGATCGTGGTCGGTCGGAGTACGGCGACTGTCCGGGACAGGCATCACCTTCGGCGAGCCAGTCCCATCATCCGCCCGGCCGCCGGTGAGGGCCCGTCTGCTGCGTTGCGTGGTCGCGCTGTATCGACCGGCTCGTCCCCGCTCGCCACGCCGCTACCCACAGGATGGCGAGGGTGATCGCCTGCACTCCGATCAGGGGGGGGATCAGTTCGCTCGGGGTCGAGATCGGTCTTGCGAGGAGGCCGGCGAGCACGAGTGGGGCGATCCCGAGAACCACGGTCGGCGTCCTGCGGCCGAGCGCGAGCAGGTAGTGGGCGGGGACCGCGGCCAGACTCGCGAGAGCCATCGGGAGGAGCAGGCGTACGAGCAGCTGCGACTCGCCCTCGTACCGGCCCTCACCGGCGAAGATCCTCAGTGCGGTTTGCGGGAGGAGACCGAGGAGGAGTGCTCCCGCTCCGATCATCCCCACTGCGATTCCCAAGTTGGCGAGCAGTGCGTTTCGGTGGGGCTGGCCGGCGCGGGCCGCCGCTGCGGTTCGTTGCACCGTGACGGCGGTCGCGGCGAAGGGGAGGTGGAACAGCGCGCGGGCGAGGGTCGCGCACACCGCGTACGCACCGGCCGCGTGGGGATCACTCGTCCCGAAGTGCGCCCGAGCGAACACCACGTCGATCGCGACGAGCGCGTTCAGGCCGCCGGTCGCAGCGAGGAGAGGGAGGAGTTCGCGAAGCGATGGCCCCGCTAGTGCCGGGCCGGTCTCTCGGGGTCGCAGGAGTGCGTGCACGAGCCACGGACCCGGGGCGAGGAGGAGGAGCGCGATTCCCGGCCCCGCTCCGGCGATGAGTGCGCCTCCGCCGAACCCGAGCCGAGTCGCGGCGAGCAGCGCGTGAGACCGACCGTAGCGGCCGAAATCCCCGGACGCCTGCACGCGGGCGAGATCGGGGAACACTACGAGCCACGACACCGTCACCGCGGCCGCTGCGAACCAGAGCAGGCCGCCGCCACCGGCGGCGAGGTGAAGACGATCCCCGCCGAGTGCAGCGCCGAGGATGATCGCACCCAGGATCGCGAGGCCGGTACCGATCCCGAGTGTTCGCGCCCGCCCCAGCGACGGCGCGGGCATCCCTTCGGGGTGGCGGCTGAGACGGCGTACGATCGCGATCGCGAGCGGGGGGCCGGGGAGCACGGCGAGCGTCACCAACGCGAGCATCGCTGCGAGGAGCGAGAAGTTCCCCGGGTCGAGTCTTCGGGCGGCGAGCCACTGGAAGAGGAAGTTCGCCGCGGAGCCACTCGCGGTGGCTGCGACCACCAGCAGACTCGCGGTCAGCATCCCCCCGTCTCGTCGCAACCCGGCTCTTGGCATCCCGTCGCGCCGCATCGGCCCCCCTCCGGTAGAGGCAGCCTACCGAAACGAGCGCGCCGCCGCATCCGCAAGGCGGAGGCGCCGGCGCGCAGGGATGGCGGTGTGGTTGCCCGGAAGGGTCAGAGCCCGCTCTCACACCCGATCGAGTCCAGGGTCGGATCCGGTCCGGCGTTCGGGAACGGCGGCCACGGCGCGGGCCCGTTGACGAAGAAGTAGTACAAGATGTAGATCGCGTCCGAGACGTCGGAGTGGCCGTCGTCGTTCGCATCCCCCGCGTCGAGACAGAGGGGGAGCGGACCACCGGAGAAAGTGTACGAGAGGTGGTAGATCGCATCGCCGATGTCGACGTGGGTGTCCATGTTGACGTCGCCGCGGACGAAGTCTTCGATCACGGTGGCCGGTGGATTGATGATGTCGAGTCCGCCGTTCGTGAGCTCCTGCGGCGGGACCGAGGCGAACCCGACGACGAAGGTGTTGTTCACCGGCGGCGTACCGAGACCGTTCAAGAAGTCGAACGTGATGATCTGGTCGGGGGTGTCGGCCGGGATGTCACCGGTGATCTCCGCGATCAACAGCGGGAAGCCGACCGGGGGGAGCGAGATTCCGTCGAAGGGGAGCAACACCTCGAAGAGCACCCCGCCGACGATCCACCCTTGCATGGGGTCGACGATCAGTTGGATGAATTCCGGCTCGAGTGCACCGACGAGCGAGTTCTCGACCGTGATGCCGAGGCTTTGGATCGGCGCACCGATCGGGAAAGCGATCGACAGCTGGAATCCCGTCACCGGCTCGATCCAGTCCCCCTCGATGGGGAGCGCGAACGATTCCGCCGGCGCGACTTCGATGACCGGCATCCGGAGCATGTAGGTCTGCGCCTCGATTCCGGATGCGAATGACAGGAGCAGCATCACGCCCGTCAGAGCGGCGATCCGCGTCGGTCTTTGGCACATGTGGCCCATCCTTCACCCCCCACTCCGACCCGCTGAGAAAATCCGGCGCGAGATCGCGCGGATCGCTCCCCAGGGATCGCCACCATCGTTAAAGTGCCCGAGACACCTCTCTCGGCGTTTCAGACCCGCGAGACCGCCGCCGGTGCGAGGGGAGCGAGTGTTCCTCGCTGAGCCAATACGCTCCGCTGAAGTTGAGGCGACCCGACTTGGGGCGACCTGACCTACAGCGACCCGATTCGTATCCGGACGGAGCCCCGGGACAGCCGAGATGATAGTTCTCCGAGGGGCCGGCCACAACCGCCGCTGACCCCGAAGCCGAAGTCGGGTACCCGGGCCCGGTTGCGGCGCTCCATGCCCCGGGAGGAGGATGCGCCGTGCTCGACCTCGACCCGATCCGAGAACTCTACTCCCGAGCCGCCGAGCGCTCCTCCTGGGCCCGGACGATTCTCGGGCGCCCCCTGACCCTCGCCGAAAAGATCCTCGCGAACCATCTCGATGCAGCCGGCGAGTCGTTCCCCGAGCGGGGCGTCTCCTACATCGACTTCCGCCCCGACCGCGTGGCCATGCAGGACGCGACCGCCCAGATGGCGATCCTCCAGTTCATGCAGGCGAAACTCGACCGCGTCGCGGTGCCGACGACGGTCCACTGTGACCACCTGATCCAGGCGCGCGTCGGCGCGACGGAGGACCTCGCAGAGGCGGAGAAGACGAACTCCGAGGTGTACCGCTTTCTCCACTCGGCGTGCATGCGGTACGGGATCGGGTTCTGGAAGCCGGGGGCGGGGATCATCCACCAGGTCGTGCTCGAGAACTACGCGTTCCCGGGTGGGATGATGATCGGCACCGACAGTCACACCCCGAACGCCGGCGGTCTCGGCATGATCGCGGTCGGAGTCGGTGGGGCGGACGCGGTCGACGTGATGGCGGGGCTCCCCTGGAACGTCCGCTGGCCCGGCGCCATCGCTGTGCACCTCACCGGAGAATTGAGCGGCTGGACGTCGGCGAAGGATGTGATCCTCGCGGTCGCCGGGGAACTCACCGTCAAGGGTGGAACCGGCCGGATCGTCGAGTACATCGGACCGGGGGCCCGGACGATCAGTGCGACCGGGAAGGGCACGATCACGAACATGGGCGCAGAGATCGGCGCCACCTGCTCGGTTTTTCCGTTCGACGAGGCGATGGCCGAGTACCTGTCTGCGACCGAACGGGGCGACGTCGCGGAACTCGCACGGCAGCACGCGGCGGAGCTCGTCCCCGATCCCGAGGTGGAGGCGAAACCCGATGAGTACTACGACCAGGTGATCTTCATCGATCTCGCCACCCTCGAGCCCCACGTCGTCGGTCCGCACAGTCCCGATCGAGCTCGCCCGATCTCGGCCCTCGCGGCGGAAGTCCGCTCGGAGGGGTGGCCGGACCAGCTCTCCTCGGCGCTGATCGGCTCCTGCACGAACAGCTCCTACCAGGACATGGATCGCGCCGCCGATATCGCTCGCCAGGCGGCCGCCCACGGGGTGAAGGCGAGCACCCAGTTCCTGGTGACCCCTGGCTCGACGCAGATCTTCCGGACCGTCGAGCGGGACGGCCAGGCGGAGGCGTTCCGCCAGGCGGGAGGGAACGTGCTCGCGAATGCCTGCGGACCGTGCATCGGCCAGTGGCGTCGCGAGGACGGATCCGAGGGCAAGACCAACAGCATCATCTCGAGCTTCAACCGCAACTTCCCGGGGCGCAACGATGGGAACGCGGAGACGCTGAGCTTCATCGCGAGCCCCGAGATCACTCTCGCCCTCGCCCTCGCCGGTCGGCTGAGTTTCAACCCGCTGACCGAGTCGCTCGAGGGGGCCGATGGGAAGAGCTTCCGGCTCGTCGCTCCCGAGGGGCGCTCCCTCCCGGAGAAGGGGTTCGTCATCGACCGCGGGGGCTTCGTCGCTCCAGTGGCGGATGGCTCGGTGGTCTCGATCGACATCGATCCGAAGAGCGAACGACTGCAGGCGCTCGAACCGTTCACGCCGCGGGAGGAGGATCAGTTCGTCAACATGCCGCTTCTCCTCAAGGCGAAGGGCAAATGCACGACCGACCACATCTCGCCGGCGGGCCCGTGGCTGCGGTTCCGCGGACACCTCGAGAACATTTCGAAGAACAGCTACCTGGGGGCGATCAATGCATTCACGGGCGCGCGTGGCGAGGGGACCGACCTCCTCGACGGCGCCGTGAAGCCGTTCTGGGAGATCGCCGCTCACTACAAGGCGGAGGGGCTGACCTGGGCGGTGATCGGCGATGAGAACTACGGGGAAGGCTCGAGTCGCGAGCACGCGGCGATGGCTCCTCGCTTCCTCGGCGCTGGTGTCGTGATCGCCCGGAGCTTCGCTCGGATCGCCGAGACCAACCTCAAGAAGCAGGCGGTGCTGCCACTGCGCTTCGAATCTGCGGGGGACTACGAGAAGGTCGACGAGCAGGATCGGGTCACCGTGCTCGATCTGCCGAGTCTCGCCCCTGGCCACCCGCTGGAGGTGATCTTCCACCACTCAGGCGGCGAGGAGGACCGCATCCGCTGCGTCCACACCCTGAGCGAGGATCAGATCGACTGGTTCTGGGCGGGCGCCGCACTCAACGCGCTCAAGGCGCAGATGGGGTGACCAGGCCGGCGTCGATTTCACCAGCTCACTCGCGGACGATCCTGCAGCCCCCGCAGTAGGTGGTACGATCGGTAGTCCGGCCGAGGGATCGTGGGGATCTCCCGGCCCCCCGGTCAGGGAGGTTCGCAGTATGCGCCGTATCGTTCCCCCCCCCCGTATCCACTCCGCTGCTCCCCTCGCGGCCGCTCTGCTCGCCGTGGGTTTCCTCTGCGCTGGGCCGCTCGACGCCCAGACCGCTGGCTTCAGCCTCCGGGCGAGTCCGAGCGCGGTGGCGCCAGGGGAGTCCGTGCTGATCTCGGTGGTTCTCGAGAACGCCGATCCTCCCGTCACGATCGATGGCGCACAGGTCGGTCTGAGCTTCGACACCGCGATCTACACTCTGACCGGATTCGAGACGCCGGACGTGCTCGCCGGGGGAGTGGCGACCGACTTCTTCACCTTCAACGGACCGCCACCGGTCGGCACCGGGGGGACCTCCGGGTGCACCTACTGGTGGGATGGCGTCGGCCTCGACACGGTCTCGGCGGTGATGATCTTCTCCTCGGGAGGAGTCATGACCGAGGAGAGCCTGCTCTTCCGATTCGAGCTCACCGTCCATCCCTCTGCACCACTCGGGGCGACCACGATCACCCACGCCGCTCCGGACTCGACCTGCCTCTGGAACGGCTCGCTGATCGTCGGCGACAATTTCGGAACGAGCATCCCGGATCTCTCGATCCACGTGAGCGAGGTTGCGGGACCGATCGATCTCGAGTGCGGCTCGGCGGCTGGAACCGTGTACCTCGGTTGGTCTTCCCCCGAGGCGTACTCGTCGATTCTCGTTCATCGCGATGGCACCTTGGTCTCGACCCTTCCGGGGAGCGCGACACAATTCATCGACAACACGACCTCCCAGGGCACCGAGTACGACTACGACGTTCGTGGCGTGCTCGGCGGGCTCGAGTCCCCTGCGGACTCCTGCACCCTCACCGCGAGCAATCCGCCCACCGGATCGGTGGCGCTCACCTGCGCGGATTTGGGAGGAGCGGCGGGGATGAGTTGGACGGTGGCGCCGCTTCCGTGGAGCACGATCGAGGTGCGGCGAAACGGCGCGTTCGTCGCCATGCTTCCGGGGAGCGCGACCAGCTTCATCGACGGCAATCCCCCCGCACTAGGCACCCCGATCCTCTATCAACTGACCTGGACCCTGGGGGTGACCCCCGGGGCCGTCGCGAGCTGCACGGTCGTCGTGAACGAGATCGACCCGGTCGTCGAATTCATCCGCGGGGATACGAACCGGGACGGGAACGTCGACATCGCGGACGCCGTCGCGACCCTCAACTATCTCTTCGCACAGGGTCCGCTCACCTGCGCGGACGCCGCCGACAAGAACGACGACGGCAATTTGGACATCTCGGATCCGGTGTCCCTGGCCCAGTATCTCTTCTCCGGCGGACCCCCGCCGCCGTCTCCGTTCCCGGCAGTTGGCCCGGACCCGACCGACGATGCTCTCGGCTGCGATTCGTAGGGGATCAGGGGCAGGCTGCGCTCGCGGTCGGGCAATCCGCCACTCCGGCGCTCCCGCAGTCGGGGAACGGTGGGTGGGGAGGATGCCCCAGCGTGAAGAGATACACCAGGACGCAGATCGGGTCGCCGATATCGATCGTCGCATCGGTGTTGATGTCCCCCTCCGCGTCGCATCCCGGCGCCGACCCCGACTGGAACAAGTAGGCGAGCAGACCGATCGCGTCCGCGAGGTCGACCGCCCCATCCTCGTTGACGTCGCCGCGGATGTAGGGGGGGACGTCGGTGGGCACCAGGTTCACGGTTCCGTCGATCAGCCCCTCGGGCACGATCGATGAATCTCCCGGCATGATGATGATCGAGACGGGGGGAGCGCCGAGATCGTCTCTCCACACGAGCGGCGTCGAGATCGGATCGGGTGCACCGATGAGTCCCGCCGGAACCGTTTCGTAGTCCACGAGCGCCGTCTCCGTCTCCCCGATGAACTCGAACGAGTCTGCCCCGAGGAAGCTCGCGACGCAGCCGACCGTGACTCCGTCCGGGTAGATTCCCACCGAGAAGAAGCTCGGCCCATCCCCGCCGTTGACCGCCTGGATCGGTGGAGCGGGGATGACGTCGAGCGCTTGGAGAAAATTCGGATCGTGTCCGACCCCGAACGAGAACCCGGGTGAACTCGAAGCGAAGTACTCGCAGGGGTACTGACCGATGGTGAGCGTCGCCGTGAGCTCCGCCAGGCCGGTGAGACGGTCGTACGGAACCATGAGATCCACGACTGCGAACTCCCACTCGAAGTGCTCGGTGATGCAGATCGTTCCGCAGTGTGCGATGGGCATCACCGCCTCCACGGTGTTCGTGACCGCGATCGGCACCGCGGGGGTCCCGAGAGTGCCTGAGAAGCAGATCGTGTGTTCGCCGGAGTCGGCCACCGGATCGACGACGAAGTCGAAGATCGGCACCGAGAACGGCGACGGGCTCCACCCTGCGCAGGGGCTGGCACAGATCACCGTCTCGACCGTGAAACCATCGGGAAGAAGCTGCACGTCGATGAAATCGGGGGGATTCCCGCCGCTTGCGGTCAGCAAGAGCGGAGCAGGGTCGACCGAGAGCAGCGTCCCGAGGCTGGGATCGACGGCGACGCCGAAACTCCATCCGAGCAGCGGGTTCACCCCGCGGCGGATGCTCACGGTCTGTTCGATCAGCTCCCCCGGGAGGAAGCGCTGTCCGCCGTCCGATCCGAGTCGGTAGATCCAGAGGTCCTCGGCCACGGCGGGGACGGTGATCGTCAGGAGGAGGAGGAGCTGGATCGCGCGCAGCACCATAGAAAACTCTATTCATGACGACGGTGAACCGGAGGTTTTCCGACAGCCTCCTAGGGTACCCCCTCCCTCGTGGGGATCCACCCGGAGAGAGCGGCGAGGGAGCCCTCTGCTTCAGATCGTCGGCAATTCGCCCATTCGAACCGTCGGTGCGGGTCCCTTCCCCGCGACCGCCGCTGGCAGCTCGAGCCCCGGGACTTCCGCGAGCCACCAAGTGTGCGCCAGTACCCCGGGTTGGCGGACTTCGCGCAGCGCGAGCGGTCGATCGGGGTCGACCTCCACATCGAAACTCGCGAGGGGGGTGGCGAGTCCGCTCCCGCGCGCTTTCAGGAACGCTTCCTTCGCGGTCCAGGTCCGGAAGAACGCCGCTTTCCGACGATCGGGAGGGAGTGCGCGGAACGCGGTGCCCTCCGCCCTACTGAAGTAGCGATCGACGAGGGCATCCCAGTCGGTCTCATCGCGAGGAGTCTCGATGTCGACCCCGACCGGGCCACTCTCCACCATCGCGAGAAGCCACCAATTCCCGGAGTGGGACAGATTGAAGTCGAGTCGCGGGGCGTCCTCCGGTTCGACGAGGAACGGCTTGCCGTGCTCGCCGATGCCGAGCTGGACATCCGAGCCGGGGCGCTCGAGAGCGCTCCCCAGTGCACTCCGCAGGAATCCCCTCGAGACGATGGAGAGGCGGCGCAGCTCTTCGGTGACCTTCCGTCCGGCGAGATATCGTTCGGCGGGGGAGAGGAGTCCCTCGCAGGCGGCGACGACCGACTCGGCGGGATCGAGGCGTGCACTGTAGAGGTGGACCTCACCCGCCGGCGGCGGAGCCTGCGGCAGCTCTTCGAGGGGCCCCCTCTCGAAGGGCTCGTGAGGGTGGTCGCGCCTGGTCATCGCACTCCTTCCCTGCTCGTAGCCGGTGCTTTCGCGAGCGAACACCGCAGCCGCTCGATCCCCTCATCGATCGAGACGCGGGGTTGGTATTCGAAGTCACGGCGGGCAGCGGTGATGTCGAACCAGTGATCGGTCGAGAGCTGACGGGCGACGAATTGCGTGATCGCGGGCTCCCGGCGGGCGCCGAGGACTCGATAGACACCCTCGAGGAGCGCTCCGACGGTCGCGGCGAGCGGAGCGGGGACGCGGCGGATCGCGGGCGGAAGTCCCGCTGCGTCGAGCAGTCGCCCGAGGATCACCCCGATCGGCAACGGCTCTTCGTTGGAGATGAAGTACGCCTTCCCCGAGATCGGACCACCCGGTTCCAGCCGCGCTCCTGCGAGGATATGGGCCTCGACCGCGTTGTCGATGTAGGTCGTGTCCACCCGGGACTCTCCCGAGCCGACGAGGCGCAGCTTCCCCCGCCGCGCCCGTTCGACGAGCCGGGGGAGAAAGTGCGGATCCCCCGGCCCCCAGACGAGGTGGGGGCGGAGCGACACCGTCGCGAGGGTCTCGTCGGCGGCCGCGCGAATCCGCCGTTCGGCGATCGCCTTCGTGCGCGGGTAGTCCGCGAGGAACCGCGCGGGATACGGGGCCGTCTCGTCGATCCCTCGTTGGTCGCGGCCGTCGAACGTCACGCTGGGGGAACTGGTGAAGACCAATCGGGAGATCCCGTGGGTACGACACGCCTCGATCACGTGGTCGGTCCCGAGGACATTCGTCCGCTCGTAGCTCTTTCGCGGTCCCCACACCCCGGCGAGCGCCGCGACGTGGAAGACGATCGTGCACCCGGCCGCCGCGGCGAGCACGGCGTCGCGGTCGGCGAGATCGCCACGGACCGATTCGATCCCGGACTCGCGCAGCTCCGCGTGCTCCCCGCGCGAGAAGCTCCGGACCTCGTGACCGGCGGCGACGAGGGAGCGGGCGATCCCTCCCCCGATGAAGCCACCTCCGCCGGTGACGAGTGCCCTCATCTCATCCCGCTCCCAGCGCGAGCTGCCCCCCCCGCCCACACCGCGAGCTGTTCCCGAAAGATCTTCGCGTTATGGCGGACGTCGACGGGGAACTCCGGGTGAACGAGAAAGGTCTCGATGTCGATGGTGTGTTCGTACGTCGCGCCGAGTTCACGGAGCTCCCTGAGGAGGTCCGCGCGAGCAGGAGAGGCACCGGACTCGAGTTCGACGCAGAGGATGGGCCGCTGGTGCCCCCGCGGACCGACTCCGACCAGCGCGGACCGCGCGACGTGGGGGTGCTCGTCGAACACCCCTTCGACCGGGCTCGTGTCGATGGGGCCCCACGGTGTCGTCACGCGGTGCGCCTTCCGTCCCTGGAACCAGAGGTGCCCCTCGGCGTCGAAGTAGCCGAGATCTCCCATCCGATGCCAGATGCGGTCGCCGTCGCGGATCTTCGCGAGTGCGTCCGCCTCGGGGCGCGCGAAGTAGCTCCGGGAGACGACCGGCCCCTGAACGCAGATCTCCCCGACTTTTCCCATGGGCAGTGGCAGGTCGGTACTCCACTCGGGGATCGGCGAATCACCGACCGCGATCACCACGACCTCGATCCCCGGGACGGGAAGTCCGACGCAGACCCCGGCCCCCACCCGAGTGCGTTCCGCCGTGCGCCCGAGGATCTCATCGCTGCCGGTGCTAGTCACGGGGAGTGCTTCGGTCGCGCCGTACGGCGTGTGCACCTCGACTCCGGAGCGGAGCATCTTCTGGATCCGAGCGATCTCCTTCGCAGGCACCGGCGCGCCGGCGCTCAGGATGCGTTCGAGAGAGGGAAGTCGACGTCCCGTGCTCTCGCCGTGCCTGGCGAGGAGCCGGAGGAGCGCGGGGGAGGCGAACAGGTTGCGCACCGCGAAGCGATCGATCGCGTCGAGGATCGGTCCGGGGTCGCTGCTGCCGGGGCGGCTGAAGTTCATCTCGGGGATGACTGCGGTCATCCCGAGCGCGGCATCGAAGAGCGCGAAGAGCGGGAAGGTCGGGAGATCGACATCCCCCTCCTCGATTCGGTAGAGCGTGCGCAGGAGTTCGACCTGGGCGAGAAAGATCTGGTGGTGGTAGACCGCACCCTTCGGCGCGCCGGTGCTCCCCGAGGTGAACAGGATCGCCGCGGTCTCATCGGCGCGGGTGCGAGGAGCCGAGTACTGGACCTTCGGCTCGGCGAGGCGACGGATCCGCTCGAGGGTCGGTCCACGCCACGGTCCCTTGCGGCCGACCGTCACCCGGAGTCGCACCGTCCGCCATGCCCAACGAAGGATGACCCGTGCAGCGTGCGCCTTCGGGATTCCGATGAATGCCTCGGGAGCGGCCTCAGCCAGGCAACGCTTGAGATGCGCCCGAGCGAGTCCGGGATCGACCAGGACCGGGACTGCACCGATCCGCAGCAGCGCGAAGGTGAGGGCGAAGAAATCGCAGCTGGGAGGGACCATCACGACGGTGCGCATCCCGCGCTCGAATCCGATGCGGGTCAGGCCGTGGCAGAGCCGGTCGACATCTTCGTCGAGCTCGCGAAAGGTCATCGTCTTGTAGAGGACCTCGCCGCTCGGTTCCTTTCCGATCGGTTCGCGCACCGCCGGCGCTCCCCCGCGTCTCGACGCCATCTCGCGGAGGGAGTCGGCGATGTTCGCATCGGGGACCCGCTTCTCGGAGCCGTGCTCCACCTGAGGTCGATCGAGACCCCAGTACATGCGAGGAGAGGCGCCGACCGGCGATTCGCTCATGAGTGGACCTCCAGTGCCCCGGGCCGCAGCGCCGCCGGTTCTTCACCGAGAAACCGTTCGATGCACGGGCGGAGAGCATCATACGCGTCCTCGAGGATGTAATGACCCCCTCGTGGAAAGACGTGCGCTTCGAGGTCGGGAAATCGCCGCTGCCACGAGAGTCTGAATGCGCGATCGAACACCGGGTCGCGCTCGCCCCAGAAGAGCTGGATCGGGATCTCGTCTAGCCTCGAGAGGCGTCGCTCCAGCTCGTGGATCGTCGCCCAGGAGGGATCCTCGGGCCGTCGCGGGATGTCCTCGACGAACCGGAGTACCGCTCGCCGAGTCTCCCAGGAGTGGTACGGGGCGAGGTACCCCGCGCGCACCTCCGGCGGCATCCGCGTCATCCGACAACCGATCCGCGCCGTGCCTCGACAGAAGAGATTGAGACCGCGGACCAGCAGCGGACCGAGAGGTGTGTGCCGTACCCACCAGAGAGCCCGCGGGAACCGCTTCCCCGGCGGGAGACCGAACGCGCTGGTGTTCAACAGCACGATGCGCCGGTAGCGCTCCGGGTGCCGCACCGCCACCCCGCACCCGATCGCACCTCCCCAGTCGTGTACCACGAGTGAGATGCGGGAGGTCACACCGAGTTTCTCGAGAAGCGCGTCGAGGTCATCGATCCGCCGCTCGAGGGTGTAGGGATAGCGGGCATCATCCGGCTTCTCGGAGAGCCCGCAGCCGATGTGGTCCGGGACGATCACGCGAAATCGGTGTCGAAGGTCGGCGGCGAGGCGTCGGTAGTAGAAGGACCAGGTCGGATTGCCGTGGACCATGACGACGGGGTCGCCGCTCCCACTGTCGATGACGTGCATCGCGTGGCCACCGATGCGGTGCATCGTCCCGGTGAAGGGGTAGAGGGAAGCGTCGAGATGATGTTCAGGCGATGGCATACTCGTCCCCCGGGGGCGGGGATCATCCCGGTCCGGCGGCAAGGGGTCCAGAGATTCGAGAGGTCTTCCCGGTGCTCGAGATCTATGTCGATGCCGACGCCTGCCCCGTCAAGGATGAGATCTACAAGGTCGCCGAGCGCTACGAGCTGAATGTCGTGCTCGTCGCGGCGAAGACGATGCGCCACCCCCGGAAGAAGTGGATCCGTCTCGTCGAGGCCGGAATCGGCTTCGATGCGGCGGACGACTGGATCGTCGAGACGGTCGAATGGGGAGATATCGTCGTCACGACCGACATCCCCCTCGCCGCGCGTTGCCTCGAAAAGGGGGCGTGGGCACTCTCGCCGAAGGGGAAGATCTTCGACGAGGATACGATGGGCCCGACCCTCGGGACCCGTGAATTGATGACCCATCTCCGGGACATGGGGAGGATGACCCCGGGGCCGGCGCCGTTCACGGTGCGGGACCACTCCCGATTTCTCGAACGGCTCGACCGGGTGGTCCACCAGATCCGAAAGGCGGAGCGAGGGGGGGGGAGGGGGCCGTGAGTCCCGCGATCCTCGCACGGAGCGATACGGTCGCTCCCGCCGGTTCCTTTGCCGAAGAGTTTCGATCCACTCCTGAAATCGGGGATCGCTCTCGTCCGCTACTTCCCCAGGATCCGCCGAAACACCTCCAACTGCTCCGCTTCGTCCTCGTTGATCTCCCCATCCGCACGGATCACCTCTTCGGCCGCGCGCAGGAACACCGCGCGATGCTCTTCGGGGATCAGCTGCGGGTCGATCTCCTCGGCATCGGGTGGAGTGACGAGCCACCCGAGTACGTGCTCTCGTTCTTCGACGGGGATGTGAAGGCGCTTCATCACCTGGCGCACTTTCTCCCACTCCTCCGGCTGTACTTCGAGGTCCGCCCAGGCGAACGCACAGATGAACTCGAGCAGCTGCAGGCGCTGTTTCTGGTTCATGTCCTTGAGCATGGAAGGTCCTCCCTGGGTCTATCGCCGTCGATATCATGTCGGAGACGGTCTCAGAAGTGAACCGGGTTCGTTCACCCCAGGGCGGTGCTTGCGACTGATTCTCTGCGGATGGGGGGCGTCCGAGTACCGGCTACCGTCCGCGACAGGCATCACCTTCGGCGAGCCAGTCCCAGCGTCGGTACTACCACTCCCAACCGAGCATCAAACACACCAGGCCGCTGCCGATCCCCAGGAACGCCACGTTCTCCCCCGCCCGGAGGACGCGCCGCTCCTCCGCGATCGCGGCGGTGATCGGAAGGGAGACCGTGCCGATGTTGCCGAGGAATGGATAGGTCACGAAGTCGCGCGCCGGGGGGATTCCGATCGCGCCGAGGATGCCATCGCGGTGCGCGGCGCCGACCTGGTGGCAGATCGTGTGGCCGACCTCTTCCTTCGTCCACCCCATCGCCGTGAGGAAGCGCCGCCACGTCTCGGTGCCGAGAGTGACCCCGTGTCGCAGCACGGAGACGGAGTCGGTCGTCATCCGCTCGATGCGCACGCCGGGCCGCCCTTCCGGGTCAGGGTGGACTCCCCAGCGGCAGAGGTCGTGGTGCTCGGGGGCGGTGGTCGCGACTCCTCCGCGCAGACGCGGAAGACGGTTGGCGTGCGGGAGCGCGTCGTCGCGCACCAGGAGCACCGCGACCGCGCCGGAGCCACCGGTCAAGGTCGCGAGCGCCGGGATGAATCGATCCATCGCCGGGTCGATGTTCAATTGAGCGATCGTCTGCTCGACGATCTCGCGGGCGCTCTCCGCCGAGACGACGAGTCCCGCCTCGATCTGGCCGAGCTCGATCTGATTCGCGACCTCGAGGATCCCGTTCATCACTCCGAGGCACGCGTTCGACAGGTCGTACACGGTCGCGTCGAGGCAGAGACCGATCCGCGCCGCCACTGCGGTCGCCGTCGCGGGCTCGTACCCCTCGCGACAGACTCCGCCGTAGATCAGCGCGCCGAGGCGCTCGGCGGGGAACTCGGCCCGCTCGAGCGCACGCCGTGCCGCGGCGGCCGCTCCATCCGCGAGGCGTGTCCCCGGCTCCCAGAAGCGGCGCTCCTCGATCCCGGTCAGGTGGACCAACTGCCCCCGGGGGAGAGCGAGCGCGTCGTAGAGCGGCGAGAGCTGCTGCTCGATCTCGGCCGAGGTCACCACCACCGGCGCGAGTTCGAACCCGATCGCACCGAGGCGCACCCGCTCGTAGCGATGGGCGGTCACCGACTCCCTCCCGTCGGGACGGCCTCGAGGGTGAAGCTCCGCATCGAGTAGATCCACAACCCATCGACGACCAGCCGCCCGTCCGCGGTGATGCGCCGGCGTCGATCATCGATCGAGGTCACCACCGCCTCGACCGTCACGCGCTCGCGGTGCCCGAGCACTTGCCCCCGGTAGGTCCACTCGTGCGGGGCGTCGATCGCAACCGATTGCAGCTCGATCGAATCGTCGAGCCCCCAGCGCTCGATCGCGAAGACTCCGAGCAGCTGCAGGAGCGACTCGAGCCCGAGGGAACCGGGCCAGACCGGATCCTGGTGGAAGTGTGCGCGGAAGAACCAGGCGTGCGGGTCGACGGCGATGCTCCCGCGGATCGCGCCGAGACCCGCGGGGCCACCGCGAGGATCGAATGCGTCGATGCGTTCGACCATCCGAAATCGCGCATCGGGAAGGCGGGGGTGGTGCGGAACCGCGCGCGGAGTCTGTCCCTCGACATCCGGCACCGGGAATCCCTCGGGGACCGCGTCGCGGATCCCGACCTGCTCGGCGAGCACCGGCCGGGGGAAGAATCCGAAGTACGTCGTACCGGTGTAGATGGGACCGTCCCGATCGGTGATCTCGAACGAGAAGTGCTCGAGGAGCATCCCCGCCGAGGCGCTGTGCGAAGTGAGAGTGACCGCGGTGCGAAGAAGTCCGCTCGTCGGCGTGACCGGCCGATGCTGGACCGCTTTCCCCCCGAGATTGCGGAAGTGCAGCGGAACGTCGCTCGTCAGGGCGGAGCCGCAGTACGCTGCGAGCCATCCACACGGTTGGAGCGCGGTCTCGAGGAGCACCGAGAACGGCATCCGTCCCTGGTGGGTCGCGTCGAAGGTAAAGCAGTCGGGGGGGACGGTGTACTCGGCGATGCAACGAGTCCCGTCGCGGAGTTCCCACGCGGGTCCTTCGACTTCGGTGATCCCATCGATGAAGCAGTACGGGGGAGCGGGGAGCCGCGCGATGAAGTCTTCGTCGAACCGGAGGTAGCGATCCCCGAAGGCATCGGAGGGCTTGCCGAGGGCGAACGAGAGAATGGAAGCGTGATCGTAGAGATGCATGGGGCGAGGCTCCCCAGCGCGGTGCCCATCGGCATCGGGATCGAGCGCGGTCAACCGCGACGCCCCCACCAACCGTACCGAGAGCCCCGTCATCTCGACGATCTCCCGACCATCCACCAGCATCTTCGCATCGGCGATGATCCGCGGTTCCGGCCCAAACTCGATCTCGCGGATCGACACGTCGTACCCGACCACCCGCGATGTCGGCAGCACTTGCCCGCGGCAGCGGAGTCGGCCGGGGACGCCGATCACCGGGTGCGCCTCGACCTCTCCCTCCTCGCCGACCATGCCGAGACCGAGCAGGAGGACGCGCAGCGTGTGCAGGCAGCACTCGTACATCAGGGTCCCGGGCATCACCGGGTCGTCGACGAAGTGGCAGGTGAGGAACCAGTCGTCGGGTTGGATGTCGAGTTCCGCCGTCACCCGCCCGAGACCCCACGGGCCCCCGGTCGGATCGAGGTTCGTCACCCGGTCGAGGAGTCGCATCCGGCCGCCGGGGATCGTCGCGGGGCGCCGGAGAGGAAGTTTCCGGAACGCCTCGCCGAACGCCTCGGCGAGGTCCCCCGCGCGGAGCGCGTCGAGCTGCGTCCGATCGAGTTTCACCCGTCCGAGCCCTGAGGGGTGTCGC
>JAQBGV010000009.1:0-51068 GCA_032128395.1 Planctomycetota bacterium
TTCAGCGGCTTGAATCTCAGCCCGAACCACTCCAGGGCCGGGGCGTAGTCAAGCACTACTGTTGTCTCCACCGTGGTCGCGAAGAAGCCCGCGAGGTCCTGTCCGGCGACTTCTGAGCAGGTGTGTCGGAACTCCTCCGACGTGTATCCACGCTCCCCCGAATAGCGTTCGTAGGCGAGACGCATCGCATCGTCGAGCGAGCGCTCCCCACCCGAGGCGGAGCGGATCGCGACGTCGAGGAGCAACCCGACCACTGCGCCCTTCGTGTAGTAGCTGATCGACGAATTGCCGGAGTTCTCGTTGCGTTGGTAGTAGTGTGTCCACGCATCGTGACTCGTGTCCGCGAGCGCGTGCACCTTCCTCCCCGGAGTCGTCTGCACCCCCTCGATCTGCTCCGAGAGCGACTTCAGATACTGCTTTCGGTCGATGAGGCCGGACCGGGCGACCAGGAGATCGCCGTAGTAGCTGGTGATCCCTTCCACCACCCACAGGTCATCGGTGTGCACTTCACGGGTGTAGTCGAACGGGCCGAGGGCGATCGGTCTCATCCGTTTGACGTTCCACGTGTGGAAGAACTCGTGACTGACCAGTCCGAGCCAACTTCGGTACCGGTCCCTATCTCGGAACGAGTATCGACTGGTCATCAGCAATGCCGAGTTTCCGTGTTCCAGGCCTCCACCCGACTCGACGATCATGTTGAGGAAGCGGTAGCTCTCGTATGGAATCGTGCCCCACATCCGGGCCTGGGTCTCGACGATCTTTCGGCAATCCTCTGCAGCCTTTCCGAAATCCCACAATCCCACCCCACCTGGGCTGACGAGGAAGTGGGGGGTGTCGTCAACCCGGAACTCCTGGACGTCGAGGTCGCCGATCACCACCGGGCAGTCGAGCAAAATGTCGTAGTTCGGTGCGAGAAAACGGTGCGGATCTCCGGAGGGATGGGAAGGGAGGCCGGTCTCGATGCGGGTCCACTCCGGCGGTGGGATGAACTGGACATCGTACGGGAATTTCTCCGAGCCTGCGGGGACCACGAAAGTCGCGGCCCCGTTGAACATCGCGAACGAGTCATCCACGAAGTTGGTGCGGACCGACATCTCCCGACAGAAGACCCGGTACCGCAGCTGGAATCGATCGATTCCGGGGCTGGGGACGCGCCAGCGGCTCTTCTCGGTCTTCTCGACGAGAAGTTCTGCCCCCGCGGGGGTGAACGCGGAGAGGGACTCCACGTGTCGGGAGTAGTCGCGGATCTTGTACGAACCTGGCGTCCACGCCGCCATCCAGAGCTCGACCGTGTCCCGCCCCCCGGTGGGGATCTCTGCGACCACCTCGAGATAGTGATGGCTGCGATGGGGGAACGAGACGCGGTAGGCGGGGACCGGCTGGTCGAACGCGGAGACGGCGGGGCAGAGGAGCAGCGTGCTCGCAACCGCGAATAGAGTGGGCGAGGCGACAGAGCTGGTGAGTGTCATTTCGACTCCAACCCGAGAGATCGCGATCGATCTTGTTGGCTAGTTTCCTGAGTCAGAAGTTCGCGCGCAATGGACGGGCCATCGATGACTCAGAACATTAGTAGGCCTTGGCGATCACGACGCGTCGCGGACTCGGATTCCCGCTGACGATGCAGCGGCCTTCTTCGTCCTCCGCGTCGAACGGGATGCAGCGGATCGTCGCCTTCGTGTCGCTCTTGATCCGCTCCTCGGTCTCCGGGGTGCCGTCCCAGTGCGCGAGGAAGAACCCGCCGTCCCCTATCCGCTCTCTGAACTCACTGTAGTCGTCGATGGTGCGGGTGTTCTCCGCGCGATATTCGAGCGCTTTCTCGTAGAGTCCCAGTTGGGTCTCCTCGAGGACCTGTGGGAGCCGTTCCGCCAGCCCTTCGAGCCTCTGCTGGTTCTTCTCGGCGTTGTGGCGGATCGAGACCCGCGCCTCGCCCTTCGCGAGATCGCGCGGACCCATCTCGATGCGGACCGGAACCCCCTTCAGCTCCCAATGGTTGAACTTCCAGCCGGGCCGGCGGTGCTCGCCATCGTCGACGTGGAATCGAATCTTCGCATCGGCGAGTGCGATCGAGAGCCGCTGACACGCGTCGAGCACGATCCTGCGTTCGTCGTCCCCGCGGTAGATCGGGATCACCACGACCTGGATCGGCGCGAGTCGCGGCGGCAGGATCAGTCCCTGGTCATCGCCGTGGGCCATCACCAGTGCGCCGACCAGGCGGGTCGAGACCCCCCAGCTCGTCGCCCAGACGTACTCCTCCTGCCCCGCGGCGGAGAGGTACTTCACGTCGAATGCTTTCGAGAAGTTCTGGCCGAGGTCGTGACTGGTCCCCGCCTGGAGTGCCTTTCCGTCCCGCATCATCGCCTCGATGCAGTAGGTGGAGCGCGCCCCCGCGAACTTCTCTCGATCGGTCTTCTTCCCCTGGATCACCGGGACCGCCATGTATTCCTCGGCGAAGCGCGCGTAGACCCCGAGCATGCGGAGGACCTCCTCGCGGGCCTCCTTCTCGGTGGCGTGCGCGGTGTGCCCCTCCTGCCAGAGGAACTCGGTCGTCCGCAGGAACAGCCTCGGGCGCAGTTCCCAACGCACCACGTTCGCCCACTGGTTCAGGAGGAGAGGCAAGTCGCGGTAGCTCTGGATCCATCGGCTGTACGAGTCCCAGATGATCGTCTCCGAGGTCGGCCGGATCACGTACGGCTCCTCGAGCTTCTTCCCCCCGGCGTGGGTGACCACGGCGAGCTCGGGTGCGAATCCCTCGACGTGCTCCGCCTCCTTCTTGAGGAAGCTCTCGGGGATCAGGAGCGGGAAGTATGCGTTGGAGTGCCCGGTCTCCTTGAACATGCCGTCGAGGACGCTCTGCATCCGTTCCCAGAGTGCATAGCCGTACGGCTTGATAATCATCGAGCCGCGAACCGGAGAGTTCTCCGCCAGATCCGCGCGACCGACGACTTCCTGGTACCAGCGAGGATAGTCGACCGCCTGTTTCGTCAGCTTCTCGCCCATCGCTCGTGCCTTTCCCAGGTATTGGAAGCGGGGAAACTAGCCGATGGGGTGGGGGACTGCAACGCGAGTGGTTCCCAGCGAGGCCGCTTCGAGACAGACTGGTCGTAGCCCCGCGGGGCCGGAGCTCCGGGCCGCCGGGAGAGTTTGCGTCACCGCTGCTCTCGAATCAGCGTCGGCGACGCAGCCCCTGAAAGGAGCGGAAGTGACCCCCGCACTCGATCGACTCGTGGATTCCGTGATCGACGGAGTCGTCCAACTGCAGCGCGCGATCCACGCCGATCCCGAGATCGGTTTCGACACCGTTCGCACCGCAGCTCGCGCTGCAGCGGAACTGCGGCACGCGGGTCTCGCGGTGCGAGAAGGGATCGGGCGCACCGGTGTGGTCGCCGATCTCGATGTACCGGGATCAACGCACCGGATCGCGCTGCGAGCGGACATGGACGCCCTCCCGATGGAGGAGGAGATCGATCTCCCACACCGGAGTCGAAATCCGGGAGCCGCTCATCTCTGCGGCCACGACGCCCACACCGCGATGCTCGTCGGCGCCGCCCGAGCGCTGGCCACGGTCCGCGAGGATCTTCCCTGCTCGGTGCGGTTCATCTTCCAACCGAACGAGGAGGCTCTTCCCGGGGGAGCGCCGGCGATGATCGCGGATGGTTGCCTGGAGGGAGTGGAGCGCATCTTCGGGATGCACGTCTGGCCCCTCCTCGATACCGGATCGATCGGAATCCTCGCGGGACCCGCGATGGCTCGACCGGACACGTTTCGGATCGAGATCGTCGGCAAGGGTGGACACGCTGCGGCTCCCCACGCTTGCGTCGATCCCACCGTCGCGGGTGCGGCCGTGGTGCAGAGCCTGCAGAGCGTCGTGGCCCGAAACTTGGATCCCCTCGAATCCGCGGTCGTCAGCGTGACGCAATTCCACTCCGGGACCGCCGACAACGTGATCCCCGAGCGCGCGATTCTGGGAGGCACGATCCGCAGCTTTCGAGATGAGGTCGGGGCGCTGGTGCGGAGGCGGGTCCGCGAGGTCGTCGAGGCGGTCGCCGCCGCCCATGGATGTCGTGCCGAATTCTCGCTCGCGAACGGCTACCCCGTGCTCGTCAATGATGCCGCTGCTTGCGACGAGGCGGAGAAGAAGATCCGCGCGTCGGTTCCGGTGACCCGCGAAGTCTCGCCGAGTCTCGGCGGCGAAGACTTCGCGTACTACCTCGAACAAATTCCCGGGGCATTCCTGTTCCTCGGCAACCGGGACGAAAAGAAAGGGATCGTCAACTTCTGCCACCACCCCCGCTTCCAAGTCGACGACGCCGCGATGCCGGTCGGCGTGCGCGCCTGGCTCTCGCTGGTCTGCCACCGCGCCGGAGAGCAGGAGTGAACGAGGAGGAGCGAGCGCTCTGGGAAGGTCGATGGAAGGACCGGGTCGAGCTGAAGCTCCCCCCCGCGGCCTGGCTCGTCGCTCAGGAGGATCGTCTTCCGAAAGCGTGCCCACCAATATCGGGGCGCGCGCTCGATTGGGCAGGGGGGGATGGCAGACACGCTCTCTGGCTCGCGGAGCTGGGGTGGCAAGTCACACTCGCGGACATCGCGCCAACCGCGCTCTCGGCTGCCCGCGAGCGCGCCGAAGTGCGCGGGCTCTGTATCGAGACGGTCCCGATCGACCTGTCGTGTTCGTCGCCTCCCGGCGGTCCCTGGGATCTCATCCTCTGCTTCCACTACCTCGACCGGGGCATCGCCCGTTGTGCACTTGAGCTGCTCACCCCCGGTGGGCTGCTGATCTGGGTCCATCAAACGCGCCGAAATCTCGAGCGCCACGATCGTCCACCCGAACACTTCCTCCTCGAGGAGGGAGAACTCGCTCGGCTGCTCCCTCCACTCGAAGTGGTTCACCTCGAGGAGGGGTGGGGGGAAGAAGGGCGCCACGAGGCGAGGGCGATCGCTCGGGCGCCGATCCCCGATAGCTCCGTGTAGGCTCTGCAGACCGAGTGCCGACGCGAAGTTGAGGAAGACCCTTCACTGCATCCCCCACTCCTTCCGAGAATGAGTCTGTACGCTGCGTGAGGCTGATAGTTCGCGGCGGTCCGGGAGAGCCGGACCGCCGCAACCGATGGTCCCCGCGCGCTCCGCCACGCTCGGGAGATCACGAATGTCCGATACCACGGTCGAAGCGATTCTGGGTGCCGCCCGCCGCGCCGCTCTCGCGGGAGGTCTCACACAGCTCCTGAGGATCCATCTCAGGATCGGTCCCGAGGCGGGAGTCACAGGGCCGGAGACCGAGCTCCTCCTCCGTGAACGCTGGCAAGGACCCCTCTTCGATCGGTGCGAAGTCTCCTGGGAGGAGACCACCACCGGCTCGGTCTCGCTCGCCGCGGTCGAAGGGGTCGCGCTCGAGACCGCGTAGATCCTCCAGATCTCTCCCCACTGAACGACTGGACAGCCCGACCGAGGTCCCCGAGGATCGTTCGCAGGAGCGGGGCGGGGGGCGGCGCATGCATCGAAACCTGCACGACTTCATCGCGCTCCTCCGTCGCGAAGGGGAGATCCTTGAGGTCACGACCGAGGTCGATCCCCATCTCGAGGTCGCAGAGATCCACCGTCGGGTGATCGCCGCGGGGGGCCCAGCACTGATTTATCGGCGCGTTCTCGGCTCCGAGTTTCCCCTCGTCACGAACCTCTTCGGATCTTCACGGCGGGTCGAGCTCGCCTTCGGCGATCGGGGCCGTCAGTTCCTCGCCCGACTCGTCGAGGTGCTCGAGACGATCGTCCCGCCGAGCCTGGGCAAGCTCTGGGGAGCTCGCGACATCCCCCTCGCGTTTCGCCGGATCGGCATGCGCCGCCGTTCCCGGGGCCCGATCACCCAGAACATCGATCGCTCCGCGAGCCTCGACGCACTCCCGATCATCACCAGCTGGCCCGAGGATGGAGGGCCGTTCCTCACCTTGCCCCTCGTGCTCACCGAACACCCTGGCGACGGACGGCACAACCTCGGGATCTACCGGATGCAGAAGCACAGCCCCCACACTCTCGGAATGCACTGGCAGATCCACAAGGGGGGCGGATACCACCTGCACGAGTCGGAGAAGCTCGATCGCGCCCTGCCGGTGACGGTCTTCCTCGGAGGGCCCCCGGCGCTGATCGCCGCCGCGATCGCGCCCCTCCCGGAGAACGTTGGCGAGCTCCTCCTCGCCTCGCTCCTCCTCGGAGAGCGGCTTCCGCTGGTGGAGAACGCGGTCTCTCCGCACGCCCTCGTCGCCGAGGCGGAGATCGCTCTGGTCGGTCACGTGCCACCGCACGAGCGGCGCCCCGAAGGGCCCTTCGGCGATCACTACGGGTACTACTCGCTCCGGCACGACTATCCGGTGTTCCACCTCGATGCGATCTGCCACCGCCGAGGTGCCGTGGTTCCCGCCACCGTCGTCGGGAAGCCTCGCCAGGAGGACTTCTTCCTCGGCGATTTCCTGCAGGAGCTCCTGTCGCCGCTGTTCCCGCTGGTGATGCCGGCGGTTCGGCGCCTGTGGAGCTACGGCGAGACCGGATACCACTCGCTCGCCGCGGCGGTGGTCCGCGATCGATACCCGCGCGAGGCGATGGTCTCGGCGTTCCGGATCCTCGGCGAGGGTCAACTGTCACTGACGAAGTTCTTGCTGCTGACCGATGGAGATGTCGATCTGACCGATTTTCGGGCCCTGCTCTCACACATCCTCGCGCGGGCAGACTTCGCGCGGGACCTGCACATCTTCGCCTGCACCTCGATCGACACCCTCGACTACACGGGCCCCGCGGTCCACGAGGGCTCGAAAGGAGTGCTGCTCGGGCTCGGCGACGAGGTGCGCGCGCTTCCCGAGGAATTCTCCGGAGACCTGCCGCGCTCGGTGGAGCGGGTCGAGGTCTACTGTCCCGGTTGCCTGGTGGTCGAGGCGCCGAAGTACGTCTCGGAGCCCGAGGCCGCGACGCGGATCGCCCGCCACCCTCCGTTCTCCGAGTGGCCGCTCCTGGTGCTCGTCGACGATGCCCGCGAGGCGACCCGCACCGACGCGCGGTTCCTGTGGACCACCTTCACCCGCTTCGAACCCGCCGGCGACATCCACGCTCGCAAGATTCACCTGGTTCGGAATCATGCCGCACACGAGGCCCCGATCGCGATCGATGCGAGGCTCAAACCGAGCTATCCCGCGGAGTTGTTCTGTGCTCCCGAGACCGCGAAGACGGTCACTCGCCGGTGGCGTGAGTATTTCCCAGGCGGAGAGGTCGAGATGGGCGACAGCGACGTAGGGCATCTAGACCAGTAGAAGCGCGGGGACGGCTCGACGAAGGTGTGCCTTCGGTTAACATGCGCTGGCCGCACACGAGGGGGCCGTACGCCACCCCCAGGTGTGCCCGACCCGGAGGATGGAGTGGATCTCCCTCGGTTCCCCGTGTTCGTCTCCGACGGGGTGATCCCCGGAATGTGGATCGCCGCGATCGCGATCGTGCACGTCTTCCTCGCGCAGTTCGCGGTGGGGGGTGGTGCCCTCGTCGCGTGGTTCGAGTGGCGAGCCGAGAGCCGGGGGAACTCCCTCCTACGCGACTTCCTCCACCGATTCTTCAGCATGCTCGTGCTCGTGAGTTTCGTACTCGGGGCGCTGACCGGGGTCGGGATCTGGCTCGTCATCGCGCTCGTGAGTCCACGAGCGCTGCTCCTCCTGGTGCGCGAGTTCCATTGGATCTGGGCCGCCGAGTGGTGCTTCTTCTGCCTCGAAGTGGTCTGCGGCTACGCGTACTATGTCCACGGTCGCACCCTCCCCTTCCGCCCTCGGTTCATGCTCGCCATCGGGTACGCCGTCTCCGCCTGGATCAGCCTCTTCTTGGTGAACGGAATCCTCAGCTTCCAGCTCACCCCGGGGGGGTGGCCGGAAGGCGGGGTCTGGGCTGGATTCTTCAATCCGACTTTCTGGCCGACCCTCTTCGGCAGGACCGCCGCATCTTTGGCGCTGGCGGGAATCGTCGCTTCCCTCGTCGCTCAGGTGGTTCGCAGCTACGACATCAATGACACGCGGGAGGTGATCCGCAACTCCGCGATGTTCCTGCTCCCCTTGATCGCGATGCCCGTGGTCGCGGTGTGGTTCCTCGCCGTGGTCCCCGAGCAGTCGCGGGGGTATGTCGCCCATCAGACGACCATGACGATGTTCTTCTCCCTCGCGGTGCTCTTTTCGGTCCTCGTCGGCGCGACCGCCGTGGTCACTCTCTGGCGACGCCGGCCGCTCTTCCACCTGCCGGGGACGATCCTCCTCGCGGTCCTCGCGCTCTGCGCGACCGGCGCGACCGAGTTCGTCCGGGAGGGGATCCGCAAGCCCTACGTCGTCCAAGGGGTGCTCTACTCGAACGGGATCGCGAAGGATGAGGTGCGGCGGCTGCGGCGTCGGGGGATCGCGTCGATGGAGCTCTGGCCGATCCGCGATGCCGAGCGCTACCCGGACCGAGGAGTGCGATCGGGTCGATTGGTCTTCCGAGAGCTGTGCGCCTCGTGCCACACTCCGGCCGGCATGAATGGCCTGGTCCACCTCACCGCCACGTGGGATCGCGACATGCTGGAAAGGAACATCGACAAGCTGCACCTTCTGCGGCCGTTCATGCCGCCCTTCTCGGGGGACGGCGATGACCTCGAACACCTGGTCGACTACATCATCTGGCTGCGGGAGGAAGAGTAGTGGAGACCGTCGTCCCGGAACTCGACCTCTACTCGACCCTCTACCTGCTCTCCCTCCTCCTCCACCTCGCCCTCGTCTCCTTTCCCCTCGGCGGATCGGTGCTCCTCTGCCTCTTCGAGATTTTTCGGGGTGAGGAGATCACAAACCTACGCGACCTGATCTCCGAATATCTCGCGATCTCCATCGGTCTCGCGGTCACCGCCGGAGTCGCGCCGCTCCTGTTCCTCGAACTGGTTCACCCGACCGCGTTCTTCCACGCCGGGGCGATCCTCGGTCCTTGGCGGCCGCTGCTGATCGTCCCGATCGCGGTCGCGTTCTACCTCGCGTACCTGCAGAAGACCGAGGCCTTCCGACGCTGGCCGGGAATCGCCCGGCTGCCGGTGCGACTCGGAGGTCTCGTCGGTCTCTGCGCGGCAGGGGTGATCCTCATCGTGTCTCGTCGAGTCGGCGCGGACCCGAGCCAGTGGGAGAGCCGATACGTGAATCTCTCCATCCAGGAGCTGGTCTGGGACGCTCTGCCACTCCTCGGGGTCGTGCTCGCCGCCGCCTTGGTGGGGTGTGCGATCGGGTCGCTCTGGCTCATCGGGCGAGGGGAGCGTCGCGGTCGCTGGTCACCCGGTGAGCGCTTCGCCGCGGAGGAGACCCTGCTCAGGCTCTCGATTCCGGTCGCGATCGGGCTCGCGGTGGTCTGCGAGGTGCTCCGCGCTCGGCGCGACCTCGACGTCGACCTCGACTGGTGGATCTTGCGCGGCGCGTTGTTCCTGACGATCGCCGGACTAGGGATCCGGCTCCACCGGGTCGGCCCCGGTCGTCTCCTCGCGACGCTCGGGGCGATCACCGGGCTGGCGGTGGTACTTCTGCTCCGCGAGGAACAGCGCTGGGAGTCGCTCGGCAGCGAGCTCCACCGAGCGACCCGGGTCGAGGCCGCCACTCGCGGCGGGATCACCGCGTTCATCGTCAGCTTCGTCGTCGCCGCCGCGGGGATCGCCCTAGCGCTTCGAACGATCAGCCGTGGCCCACCGCCCGAGCCGGATGAGGATGAGCCGGTCGAGGAGATCGGGTGATCGACATCCTGCGCCTCGGAGTGATCCTCGGGACGACGTTCCTCGGAGCCGTGGTGACCCAGAAGCTCTGGGACCAGCGGGCCCGACGACGCCTCGACCGCGCAGCCGCGCGGCTCGGTCTCGAGCCGGGGGCGATCCCGAAATCGCTCCTGCGTGAACTCCCGTTCCTCTCCACCTTGGCGGACTCGATCCCGACCTCCCGCTGGGGGGGGAGCATCGACGGAGCCGAGGCGAGCCTTATCGCCCTCCGGGCTCCGGCGGGAAGGGTCCTCGGCTACACTCTTCTCGCTCGACGCTCGGCGGCGTGGAGTGCGCGCGCAATCGTTCGCCCCGACGGACTGCGGGGGGGACCACCGGCGGGGGGTCCCGATCCGCGGCGACTCGCGGAGCTCGGTCGCCCGGAACTCGTCGCCGCCCTGGCGCGAGCGAGCGCCTGGCTCCACTGCGAAGGTCCGTGGCGGGTCGTCGGAACCCCTGCACTCGCGAGCGCGGCCGCGTTCGAACGGCTTGCGGCGGTCCAGGCCGAGCTCCCGACCCTCGCTCCCGAGCCGAGTGAGTTTTCGGGCGGTCTGGAGTGGAACGTCTAGCTCGGAGGAACTCGAGTGAATGTCGATCGACCCCTCACCGGCCGCCGCGTCGGTTGGATCGGGACCGGAGTGATGGGCGCCGCGATGGCGGGACGCCTTCGCGACGCGGGGGCAGATCTCGCGGTGACGACCCGCACCCGAGAACGCGCAACAGGACTTCTCGCCGCCGGCGCGACCTGGGTCGATCACCCCCACGAGCTCGTCGAGGAGCGCGAGGTGATCTTCACGATGGTCGGCTATCCGAGCGACGTCGAGGAGGTCTACCTCGGCGCGGAAGGACTGGTCCCACCCCTCGCGGGGAGAGGCGCGGCGCCTCTTCTCATCGACATGACCACCAGCTCTCCCGCCCTCGCGGCCCGCATCGGGGCCGAGGCCGCCGAGCGAGGGGCCATCGTCCTCGACGCTCCGGTCTCGGGGGGGGACGTCGGAGCGAGGGACGGGACGCTCAGCATCATGGTCGGTGGAGACCCGGATGGATTCGAACGCGCCCGCCCGTTCCTCGAAGTGCTCGGTCGAACCATCCAGCTCCAAGGGCCCGCCGGATCGGGGCAACACACCAAGATGGTCAATCAGATCCTGATCGCCACGAACATGATCGGAGTCTGCGAGGGTCTCCTGTATGCGCGCCAGGCCGGTCTCGCCCCGGAGCGCGTGCTCGCATCGGTCGGAGGCGGGGCTGCCGGATCTTGGTCGGTTGCGAACCTGGCGCCGCGGATCCTCCGCGGCGATTTCGCCCCCGGTTTCTACGTCGAACACTTCATCAAGGATCTGGGGATCGCGCTCGAGGAAGCAGAGCGCTTCGGACTGTCGCTCCCGGGTCTCGCGCTGGCCAGAGAGCTGTACGAAGAGGTTCGCGCTGCCGGGCACGGCCGTTCCGGAACCCAGGCGCTCTACCTCGCGCTCGCGAACCGGAGTGGGGTGTCGTGAGCCGGGATGTGGCTGCTCTCGAGCAAGCAGCGACGGAGATCCTCGGTGACGTTCAGCGGCGCTTCCCCGAGCACCGAGAGGCGCTCGCGAAAGTCCAGATCCGGATCAGCCGCCGCCTGACGCGCAGTGCCGGGAATGCCGATCCCACTACCGGAGTCGTGCAGCTCAGCGAGCCGATCTTCCGCCTCGACGAGAACTCGGGCGCGTTCCGCAACACGGTCCTGCACGAGATCGCGCACGTGATCGCGGGGCCGGACGTGCGTGCGCACGGTCGGGAGTGGCGGACGATTTTCCTCTCCCTCGGCGGCGATGGGCGCCGGACCCACGGCCTGCGGGCGGCGCGACAGCACCACCTGCACGTCGCGCGCTGCCGGCGATGCAGTGGCGAGGTCGAGATCGGGACTCGCCGGCTGCGCCGGATCCTGGCGGGGGCGCGGGACTATTTCCACGTCGGCTGCGGGGGGACGATCGTGCCTCCTCAGGAGAGCGGCGGGCGGCGGAGGCGATTGTTCCAGGAGTGGTTCCGGTTCTGAGCGGCCGAGTTTGCGATTCACCGCTTCGCATCCGAGAGTTCATGCGGAGGATCGATCCATGCTGGAACCCTTGCCGCGCGCCCCGCGCATTCACCGTCACTGCTGGGCAAGGGTGCACATCGGCGAAGCGCCGCTCTACGTGCTCGTCGCCGACTTCTCCCGATCGGGGGTTCGCATCATCGAACCGACCGCCTCTCTCGAGGAAGCGGACGAGATCGAACTCGAGATCCACGAGGAGTCCAGTGAACCCTTTACGATCACGGGCTCGGTCGCTCGCCTGACCGGAGATGGCTACGCGGTGAACTTCGACGTATCGCCCGCGGATCGCCCCCGGTGGATGGAGTACCTGCGAACGCTGGCGAGTGCGTAGTTGAGGGGGCTTTCGCAAAGCCCCCTTTCGCTCGCGGCAGAGCCGCTCGCGATTCAATGTATTTCTTGAGGGGGCTTTCGCAAAGCCCCCTTTCGCTCGCGGCAGAGCCGCTCGCGATTCACCCACAAACGCCTCGCCTTTGGCTCGGATTGTTTCACCCACAAACGCCTCGCCTGCGGCTCGGGTTGGGAGAGCGGTGTCTGCACCTTGGGAGAGTGGTGTCTGCACCCACACGCTAGAACAAGCCTTGGATCTCTCCCCGATCGTCGACGTCGATCGATAGCAACGCCGGTTTCGAGCCGAGGCCTGGCATGGTCATCATGTCCCCGCAGAGTGCGTAGAAGAAGCCCGCTCCCGCGCTCAGGTGGACTTCGCGGACCTTCACGCGGAAGCCGGTCGGTGCTCCGATCAGCTTCGGGTCATCCGAGAACGAGTACTGGGTCTTCGCCATGCAGACCGGGAGTCGTCCGAGGCCCATTTTCTCGTAGCGCTTCATCGACTTCTTCGCGTCGGGGGTGAAGTCGACTCCATCCGCGCGGTAGATTTCCCTGCAGACCGTCTCGATCTTCTTTGCGATCGGGAGCTCATCCGCGTAGATCGGCCGGAAGTTGGACTTTTCCTCGCACGCCCTCACGACCGCTTCTGCGAGGGCAGCGCCCCCCGCTCCTCCCTCGGCATGAACGTTCGAGACGACCGCCGCACTGGCTCCCGCGCGCTGCGCGAGCTCGATCATCGCCTCGATCTCGCCGTCGGTGTCGGTCGGGAACCGGTTGATCGCGACCACCGCGGGGACGCCGTGCTTTCGGACGTTCTCGACGTGGCGGAGCAGGTTGCCGATCCCCGCCTCGAGAGCGGGAAGGTCCTCTTGGTTCATCTCGGGGGGAAGCGGCTTTCCGGGGTAGATCTTGTACTTGCCGGAGTGCACCTTGATCGCCCGAACCGTAGCCACCACGACCGCACAATCAGGCGCCATCCCCGAGACCCGGCACTTGATGTTGAAGAACTTCTCCGCACCCATGTCCGCACCGAAGCCGCTCTCGGTGACGACGTAGTCGCACAGCCGGAGCGCGATCCGATCCGCGACGATCGACGAGTTCCCGTGCGCGATGTTCGCGAACGGTCCGGTGTGGACGAAACAGCCGGTCCCCTCGAGGGTCTGCATGAAGTTCGGGTGGATCGCGTGGGTGAGGACCGCGGTCATCGCCCCCGCGGCACCGAGTTGCTCCGCCGTGACGGCTTTCCCGTCGTTGTCGAGGCCGACCACGATCCTGCCCAGCCTCTGCCGGAGGTCCTTCAGGTCGTGGGAGAGTCCGAGGATCGCCATCACCTCGCTCGCGCTGGTGATGTTGAACCCGGTCTCCCGCGGAATGCCGTTGCCGCTCCCGCCGAGCCCGATCACGATCTCTCGCAGAGAGCGATCGTTGACGTCGAGACAGCGCTTCCAGGTGACGGAGTGCGGATCGATCCGGTGGGGGTTCCCCATCAGGATCGAGGTATCGAGCCACGCGGCGAGCAGGTTGTTGGCAAGGCCCACCGCGTGCGTGTCGCCGGTGAGATGAAGGTTGAAGTCCTCCATCGGGATCACCTGACTGAGGCCGCCGCCCGCGGCGCCCCCCTTGATCCCGAAGACCGGCCCCATCGATGGCTGGCGGATCGTCGAGACCGCCTTCTTCCCGATGTGGTTCAGTCCGAGTCCGAGCCCGATCGTGGTGACCGTCTTCCCTTCGCCGAGGGGAGTCGGATTGATCGCGGTGACATCGATGTATTTCCCGCGGGGGTTCTTCTCGACCTTCTCGAGGATGGAGAGCTTCACCTTGGCCATGTGGTGGCCGTACGGGATCAGGTCCTCGTCCTCGATGCCGTACCGGCCGGCGATCTCGCGGATGGGGAGCAGTTTCGCGCGTCGGGCGATCTCCAGGTCGGACGCCATCCGATCGACTCCTCTCGGGGGGTGGGGAAGAAACCGAGGCACGGTGGACGACTGCTCCTCGAGTGGGAGGAGCCACGTGGTCCTGAGCTCAGCGTCGCGAGAAGGTACCGGGACTGCGGGAAAGGGGCAACGGAACCGCGACTACCGGTGGCGGACGAGGAGCTCGATCGAGACATCGAGGCGCCGACGGACCGGTTCGATCTCGCCGAGGAACCGACGCCCGTCCTGCACGTAGCCCGCGGTCGCCCGGACCTCCGGGGCGCGCTCGAGCCACCACCGGTTGAACAGGCGCATGTGGAGTTCGCGGAGATATTTTGCCGTCATCGAGGCGAGTGCGGTCGGGAAACTCGCATCCTCCCCATCCTTCTGGAAGCGGATTTCGAGCTTGCGGTCCCCACTTCTCTCTTCGATCCGATAGGCCTGACTCTCCTGCTCCTGCTCGAGGACCCGGAGTCGAGTGCCGGGAAAGAGCGGTGCGAGCATCGGTCCGTAGCGCCGGCGACCTCCGAGTCGATCGCTGAAGGCGACGGCGCGACGACGGTCGGTGTGTCGCCACAGCCAGCCGAGGAATCGGCCCATCGCCCAGGCGTTCACCTCGCCCTTGTTCCCGTGCGACGCGAGTGATCCGTTGAATTCGAGGACCTCGAGCGGGATCGCTCGCACCTCCGCGACCCGCATGCCGGCCCGCACGAGGGCGCGCTCGAGTCTGCGCATTTTTCCGGCGAGGGCCAAGGGAGCGGCGCTCACCGGTAGCGCGACGTCCGCCCCCTGATACCAGGGGTAATCCTCGAGGTACTCCCCACGACCGGAGGTCAGGTGATCGACCAGCTCGCGAAAGCTCGCGGGGATCCGACCGCCCCGCTCGAGCCCGACGAAGGCGAGCACGCCTTCCTCGAGGGGGGAGAGATCTCCGGTCGAGGGGCGGTGGAGCCGCTTCGAATCGGCGACGGCGATTCCGCGACGATCGCGGGATGGAGGGCCGGCGGCGGGGGCGAGTTCACTCCACGGCGCAGAGGGTGAGATCGTGCGGTCGCACTCGAGGGTGGCCAGTCCGACCACCAACGGACCGAGGAGAGGACCGTAGCCCGCCTCATCGAGCCCACTGAGCCAGAATGCCATTCTTCCCCCCTGTCCCGCCATCAGCGAGGATCTTCCCGAGCGCGTCAAGGCTCCGCTGACATCTCGTGAACGGGGCTGGGCCTGCGCCCGCCCGCTCTCGCACGCCCTGCCTCAGAACCGAGGCAGCACCGGAGGACTCGACCCGAGAACTCCCCTCGACATCGCGGAACCTGCCCGGCTAGCATCTGCGCATGTGCGAAAGGTAGCCCGATTTGCACCGATCCCAGACCACCTCCCGAGTTCTGATGATTCGTCCCGCCGCCTTCGGAGCGAATCCTGAGACGGTGGCGACGAACGCGTTCCAAAAGGCCCCTCTGGGTACGCCGGAGGAGATCCACGCCCGGGCGGTTCAAGAGTTCGACGATTTGGTGGATCGTCTCCGAGTCGTGGGTGTCGATGTCTACGTCTTCGAGGACAACCTCGACCCGCGGACCCCGGATGCGGTCTTCCCCAACAACTGGTTCTCCACCCACGCTGACGGGACGGTGGTCCTCTACCCCCTCCAGCCGCTGAGTCGCCGACTCGAGCGACGCCCCGATCTCTTCGACAGTCTTGCGGATGATCACTCCTTCCAGATCACGCGATTCGTCGATTTCACGGACGGAGAGGCGGAAGGGCTCTATCTAGAGGGTACCGGCAGCGTGGTCCTCGACCATATCGGCCGGGTCGCATACGCGGCGCTCTCCGCCCGTACCAGGGCTCCGATCCTCGAGCGATTCGGGGGGTCGATCGACTACGAGATCCAGATGTTCCGTGCGAGCGACCGGGGCATGCCGGTCTACCACACCAACGTGGTCCTCTCGATCGGCCGAGCATTCGCAGTTCTCGCGCAGGAGATGATCGATGACGAGGAAGAGAGAGCGCTGGTGATCCAGCGTCTCGAGGAGGGGGCGCGCGAGGTGATTCCGATCACGCGTGAGGAGTGCCGTGCCTTCGCCGGAAACATCCTCGAGCTGAAGAGCGCCTCCGGCGATGCGGTCATCGCGATGTCCGGAGGAGCGTGGGAAGCCATCGGCCGCGAGACCCGGACCAAGCTCGAGCGACACGGTTCGATGGTGATCGCCGATGTTCCGACGATCGAGTCAGCGGGGGGGGGCAGCGTCCGCTGCATGATCGCCGAGCTGTTCCTTCCGCGGGTGTAGGGGTCGGAGCGGAGATGCTCCGCGTCGATCGCGATCCCTGCGATTACCGCCATCCCCTTCGGATCTCTCCCAAGATGATCCCCGCCGCCGTGGCCACGTTGTGGCTGTGCTTCGCGCCGTACATCGGGATCTCGATCTCGCCGTCGGAGAGCTCGAGCACCTTGTCGCCGATGCCATCCGTCTCGTGGCCGAGGACGATCGCCACCGCGGGGGGGACGGAGACCTCATAGATCGAGCGACTGCGGTCGGTCTGCTCCGCGCACAGCACCGTCACCCCTTCCATCTGGAGGAGTCGGACCGCTTTCGCGGCGTCGCTGTGGGACTCGTAGTCGACGCTGTTTTCGGCTCCGAGCGAGATCTTGGCGATCTCGGGGCGCGGGGGTGAAGGCGTGATCCCGCAGAGATAGATCCTTCGCACCCCGAAGCCGTCGGCGGTCCGGAAGATCGCCCCGACGTTGTTCAAGCTGCGGATATTGTCGAGGATCAGGTAGAGATGGGGCCGCGGGAACCGCTCCCGGGTCGCGGAATCCTCGCGATGGTCCTCCATGGTCCGCTTGCGCCCCAAGGTTTCCTCTCCCCTCCACAAGCCCACGAGCTGAGAATTTGTACGCCGAGAGTAGGCGAAATCAGTTCGCGATGGCCCCCCGGTTTGTCGTATTCCGAGCCCGAAGGTATTCTTCATTGGGTCTGGTCGAGGTCGGATCCGGTCCCCGACCGGCTTCTCTCCACCTCTTCCCCCCTACACAACTCCGGTCCCGCTCGGCCGAGCCTCCGCCACCGTTCCCGGCACTCCCGGTCCCGGTCGACGGCGAGGGACCGGTCACCCCCGGTCCGATATCGGCGCGATTCCTGAGGGAGAGACGAAGATGCCCATCGAGCTCAGGAGTGACCGCCCGAACGATTCCTCCATGGCAGTTCCGAACCCGACCGCGTCACGCGTCGACCGCCGTCACCGTCAGAAAATCGACCGTGCGCTGCGGAGGATGCTGTCCGGGGACCCATCCCCGCAGATCCCACTGGTGCTGTGGGTCTCCGGGCCACCGGGGAGTGGTCGGGGCACCTTGCTCTCCGAGCTTCGGGAGCAGCTCTCCGAGGACGGAGTCCGCTGGGTGCGCGGGTGCGCCTACCCGGGAACCGGCGAAATCCTCGAGCCGATTCTCCGCGGCGTACGCGAGCTGGTCGCCGAGATCCGTGAGAAGTCGACCACCGACCCCGCCTGGGATGCCGTGTGGAAACGGATCTCCGACGAACGAGCCCCCGCGCTCGCGCGGATCCTTCCCGAGGCGCCATGGGGGCGCGAGGTGCAGCCCTGCCCCGATCTCGAGCCGCGGTTCGAGCGGAGTCGGCTCCTCGACCACCTCGCCGGACTTGTCCTCGAGTACGCCGAGCAGACGCCGCTCGTCCTCCAGATCGACGGTGCCGAACACCTCGACGGCTTGAGTCGCGATGCGATCGAAACTCTGGTGCGGGTGATCCGAACCCGTCGCCACGCCCAGATCGCGGGTCTCCCGCTCGCAGCTCCTCCGCCCCTCGCATTGGTGCTCGTCACCGGTGAACGGGAGACGCCGCCCCTGAGTGGACCTGAGACGGAGTCGCTCCACATCCCGGTGCGAGGACTCGACCGACGCGAATTCGTGAAGCTCGTCGAGGCAGAATACGGGGCGGAGCAACCGCTCTCCGTGCTCGAGAAGCTCTACCAGCTCACTCGGGGGAACCGCTACGACTTGCAGCGACGCATCGCGTGGGAGTCGGCGGAGGAGGAGGGCGGTACCCCGGAGGTTCGCGCCAAGCGTCTTCTCGAGTGCGGGCATTTCGATGGCGAGATCAGCCGGCGGATTCGGCAGAGCCCGGAGGGGGAGCGGAAGCTGCTGCAGACGCTCGCGGTACTCGGCAAGCCGGTCAGCGTGACGATCCTCGAACGAATCTGCGAACTCGGTCGCGACCAGGTCGCCGCCATGCTCGGTCGTCTCACCCGTGCGGAGTGGATCGTGTGTGATCAGGGGAGAGTGGTCCGACTCGATCACGAACGACTGCGAGCTCCGATCAGTGACACTCTGACCGAGGAGCAGCTGCGGCGGATCCACAGCCGCGCGGCGGAGGCCATCTCGGATGAGTACGAGGGTCGGGACAACCGACGCTTCCAGGAGGTCTACTTCCATCGGGCTCGGGGTCCGCAGGACCTCAGCGCCCTCGAAGCTGCGTTCGCCGGGGCGGAGGAAGCCCTCCGCCTGTACGACTTCGAGGGCGCGATCGCGATCTACGGAGACCTGCTGAAGATGCTCGGGCCCGCCGAGCCGGAGCAGCTCGAGCGTGGCATCGGGGCGATCGCTGAAGTTCTCGGGGAGACGATCCAGAGCGACGAGGTGATGCTCGGGGCGCTCGAGCGACTTCTCGAGCGCTCCGGGGATCATCTCACGCCCCCGACCCGCGCGCGCCTCTGGCGGCTCCTCGGACAGGTCGCGGGGCGGTGGGGGCTCTCCGCCCACGAACTCGACCTGTACCAACGCGCCTACCGGGCCCTCGGCGGCTACGGGCGGACCCAGGAACGCGTGAAGATCTACGCGGCTCTCGCCCGGGCGTTCCTCAATCGTCGTCGCTTCGACGAGACGCTCCGCTACTGCCGGCAAGGGCTCGATCTCGTCTCCCTGGAGCGGCTCTCCGCCGACCCCGAGTTCCTCGAACTATGCCAGGTCACGGAGGAGATCCACTTCCACCGAGGGGAGTACACCGAGGCGTTCGAGTTCGAGGTGCGCTACCTCAAGATTGCGCACCTCTCCGGGACCCCGATGCAGCAGATCGAGTCGCTTCTCCGGCTCGCACACCTCCACGAGCAGCGGGGTGAGCCAGAAGCAGCCCGCACCCGATTGCTCGAGTCGATCCCGATCGCGCGCGGCAGCGGGTCTCGTCTTCTCGAAGCGCGCACGCAGGAGCGGATCGGGCATCTGCACACGCGGAACGATGAGTGGCAAGAAGCGTCGGCGGCGTTCCGGCGGGCGTTCGAGGTGCAGTCCGAGATCGGCGACGAGCATCGGACGATTCGGATCCTCGGATCGCTCGGCCTGGTCGCTCTCGCGCTGGGTGACGCGAACGAAGGAGCGCACGCCTTTCGACTCTACGCGCTCTATCAACAGAATCGCGTTCGCCCCGAAGCGCCGCCGCCGGTCCCCGGCATCCCCTTCGACTACCGCTCTCGTACCGAGCGCGACGACGAGATCCGTCGCCGGTGGCGCGCGGTCGAGGCCCCCGGGGCGCCCCCGGAAAAGCGATGCGATGATCTGCTCCAGCTCGGTGACCTCCACCGCGACCGAGGAGAGATGGAGAAGTCGCGCCTTTGCCTGCGCGACGGCCTGCGACTCGCCCTGGAGCACGACTTGGAGCCGTCGCGGTTCTACCTGCGCTTCGGTCGGTTGCATCGGCTCTCGGGGAACGTCGGGGGGGCGCTCGAGTGCCTGCAGAAGGGCCTCGATGCGATGACGACCGAGCCCGCCCGGGAACGGATCGCCGAGACAACGATCCAGGTCGGGTTGCTCCACTCCGACCGCGGAGACTACCAAAAGGGCCTCTCGTACCTCGGCCGCGGGCTGCGGGCGTACCTCGAACTCGAACACGAGAGCGGGGTCTCCCACTCCCTGGTCGAGGTCTCCCGGGTCCTTGCGCGTCTCGGCAAGACCGAGGCGGCGGAGGGGCTCGCTCGGGCCGCGATCACGATCTGCTCCAGTCTCGACCTCCCCCGTCTCGAGGGAGAGGCGTGGCTCGCACTCGGAGCCGCGCGGATCGCGAACGGGCTGGGGATGGACGAGGTCCATGCCGCAGGAGAGATCTTCTCGCGGCTCGGGATCCTCGAGGCGCGATGTCGCGGCCTCATCCTAGAGGCGACTCTCCGCCGGCTGACCGGGGACCTGGGGGGGGCGCGCGCTCTCTGCAGCGAAGCGATCGAGATCGCCCGCGACCTCGGGCTGGAACCGGCGCTCGCCCGTGGCCTCGCGCTGCGCGGGCAGCTCGAAGGGCTGCGCCCGAAGCGATTTCTCACCGCGGTGCGAAACCTCGAGTCCGCTCTCGAGCACGCCACCCGTCTCGGCGATCGACCCCTCGCCGCCGAGTGCCACCGTGCCCAGGCGGAACTGTATCGCGGTCGCGGCAGTCTTCCGGTCGCCGTGCAGCATCAGACCGAGGCCGAGGGAATCGAGAAGGAGCTCCGGAGCACCAACCCGTTCCACGACATCAGCGGTGACCCCGTTCGGGGGTGAGTCCACTTCTCGATGCACGGCCAAGCGATCTTGCCTTCGAACCCGCTTCCCACGAAACTCGCCCTCTCGACCACGCAACGGGAGGTCCGATGTCCGACTCCGACCGCTTCCTCCTCGACCCCGATGAGCGCCGCGTGATCGGCGTCCTCATCGAGAAGAGTCTCACCACCCCCGCGTACTACCCGCTGACGATCAACGCGATGGTCACCGGCTGCAACCAGAAGTCGAACCGCGATCCGGTGGTCGAGTTCGTCGACGACGAGATCGATGAGATCCTCCTTCGCCTCCAACGACGTGGGCTTGCGAGCGAACACTACGGGGCGGGGGGGCGCACCGTGCGGTGGCGACAGGAGTTCACCAAGGAGCTCGAGCTCGACGGCCAGCAGATGGCGGTGGTCGCCGAGTTGCTCCTGCGCGGGCCACAGACCCTCGGCGAGCTGCGCACCCGCGCGAGCCGCATGAAGGCGATCCCCGACCTGGGCGTTCTCCAGTCGATCGTCACGAGGTCGGAGCAGATGACCCCTCCGCGGATGTTGCGGCTCTCCTCGCGAGATCAGAAGCGCGGCGTGCGCTATTCCCACGGGTTCTATCCCGAGGCGGAGATCGCGGAGATCCGGGCGCTGGAGGGATCGGGATTCTCCGCCGCGCCGCCGCCACGGCAGAGTGTCGCTTTCGCGCCGGCGGCCCCGGCGGTCGATGTCGTCGCGGAACTCCGTGAAGAGATCGCCGGGCTCTCGCGTCGCGTCTCCAACCTGGAACAACAACTCGGGATCCACTCGAGCTCGTAACTCACGCGAGCTGGACCAGCCGGGGCGCGATGAAGGGGGCAGTCCCTCAGCGATCGCCCTCGCCGCCCGGGTGTGCTTCGGGGCAGACCCTCGAGAATTGCGGCTCGCCTTCGCCCTCGCTCTCGATAGGGTGGGCGCGCTGTTTCCACTGAGGAAGAAGAGGTGCTGCCATGTCCGAAGCGAAGATTTCCATCCGCGACAACGGTCCCCTGCGCGTGGAGGGGGAATTCACGATCGTCGATGCCGAGGGGCGACCGTTCGGGCTCGGGGACCGAAAGGCGATTTCGCTCTGTCGTTGTGGCAAGTCGGAGAACAGCCCCTTCTGCGACGGGACGCACGGGAAGACCGGGTTCGAATCGGTTTGCGAGGCCCGCGACCTGGGGTAGCCCACCCGACAAGGGGCCATGATCCTCGGGGATGACCGCCGGAACCTCGACGCCCCCGGGCGGTCTGGGCAAAATCGAGCCCGCGACCCACCCCGGGAGGGAACCCCATGCGAACCGTGACCCCCTGTCTCATCCTTTGTCCGCTCGCGCTGCTCCTGTCCGGAGCACTCGACGCCCAGGAGGCGCCGGAAGCCCCATCTCAGATCGTCGAGGCGACCCTCTTCTCGACCCTCGCCCGAGTCACGCGCGAGGTCGCGGTCCCCGAGGCGAGCGGGGTTCACACCCTGCGGGTCGGCCCACTCCCCGCGTCACTCCTGGAGGCCGGGGTCCAGGCGGAGGGGGAGGCGCACCACCGCGTGCTCTCAGTCCAGGTGGAGCGGCGCTCCGGCGGAGACCAGGCGACTCCGGCGTTTCGTGAATTGGAGGCGCGGATCGTCGAACTCCGGGGGGAGCGCGACCGCGTCGATCGTCGCCACGCCGCCGCCGTCGCCCGCCGGGCGCGCTTCGATGGCCTCGAAATCGCTGCGCCTCCGCGTCGGGATGGAGAGACCGACCCGGTTCCGATCGACACCGAGAGCTGGCAGCGGTTCATCGACCTCGTCGCCGAGGGGATGGTGCGGGCGGGGAACGAGATGGCCGAACTCTCCCTCGTCCTCGAGACGCGGAACCGAGAGCTTGCACAGCTCGAAGGGGAGCTCCAGATCATCGCGACTCCGGGGCGTCGCGAGAGTGCGACTGTGATCCTTCAGGTGCAGAACCTCTCCGGGGAGAGCGGCGTAGTGCGCGTGACCTACGAGGTGCCGCTCGCTCTGTGGTACCCGGAGTACTCGGTCCGGATCGATCCCGCCGCGCGGCGACTCGAGATCTCCTGCTACGGAGTCGTGCATCAGCGCACCGGCGAGGATTGGCCCGAGGTCCAGGTCCGACTCTCGACTTCGATCCCCGAGCAGGGGGCGGAGATTCCCGAGCTCGCCTCCCTGCGGATCCGGCGAGAGCGATTCGAGGAACTCGTGAGGTGGGAGGCGGATGCAGAGCACGAGCGAGGTGTTTTCTTCGAGACCGCCATGACAAAACGCCCCGCTGCGAAGGCCGACACAACGCTCACGGACTTGAGCAAAGAAGCGATAGGGGGCGTGCGGGGCTTCGGGGAAGTGGTGCGACTGAATCAGTTCGAGCGCCCGGACGCACCTCACCGCGGGAAAACGGCATCTCCCTTCTCCGGCATCCCCCCCGGCTGCGTCCTCCCCGCCGACAGCTCACGAGGGTTCCTGCGCACGTTCACGAGCGCGCGCCCCGAGTCGGTCCCCACCGACGGCGCGCCGCACCGGCTGCTGATCTCGCGGATCGAACTCCCCTTCCTCGAGGAGCGCACCGCGGTGCCCGAGCTCGCCGAGCGGGTCTACCGGCGCCTTCGCGCGACTCTTCCCGGCGATGACCCCATTCTTGCGGGGATTGCTGCGGTGTTTCTCGACGGCGCGTACCTCGGCCAGAGCCGGCTCCCGACGACCGCCCCAGCCGAACAGATCCTCCTCGACCTCGGGGTCGACGAGCGGGTGACGGTCACGCGCAGACAGGAGGATCGCGAAGAGCAGATCGGCGTGTTCTCGAAGGCGCGGCGCTACGACACGGTGGTCACGATCGAACTCCGAAACTTGCACTCGGCGGCGCAGACGATCGATCTGCGAGAGCGGATGCCGTTCACCGAGCACGAGAAGATCAAGATCGTGCTCGACCGCGGCGACACCCAACCCGCCCCCGACGACTGGAACGAGAATTCGGGACTTCTGGGGTGGACGCTCACGGTCCCTCCGGGCGAGACGCGCACGGTCACGCTCCGGTACCACATCGATGCGCCGAGGGGCCTCCAACTCACCCGCACTCGTGCGCCGGAGCGCCTCGAGGAGGAGAACCGATGAGAACCACGATCGTCACCACTCTCTGCTGTGTCGTCAGCTCGCTCGCGGTCGCACCCGACCTCCGCGCGCAAGGGACGATCTCCGAAGTGACCGTACTCGAGGATCGTGCCCGGGTGACGCGCCGGGTCACGACGAGCCTGATCGCCGGCATCAATCAGGTCGAGGTCCCTGAGCTTCCGATCTCCCTCGCCACGAGTTCGATCCTCGCCGAAGTCGATGGAGTCCCCGCGCGGGTGCTCGGCGTGCGCCTCGACCCCATCGTGCACGAGGCGGACATTCGCGCGGACGTACTCCACCTCGAGGACGATGTGCGCTCGCTCACCGTGGCGGAGCGCGCCGCAGTGTCGGCCGCCGAGGTCGAGCGCAAGAAGCGCGTCCTGACCGACCGGTTCGGCGACTTCCTGCGGCAAGCACTCCTCGAGCGCAGCACTCGTGCGGCGGCGGACGAGACCGAGCGGCTCCTCGCGGCCGAGGAGTGGGTCTCCGCTCGGAGCCTCGCGGCGGATGATCGAGCCGCGAGTCTCTCGAAGGAGATCGAGGAGTTGCGCCGCCGGAGGAGTGAGGTCGAGGAGAACCTCACGCGGCTACGGTCCGGCTCTCGGCGGCTCACCCATACCGCGGTGGTCCAAGTCGAGGCGGCCGCGAACGGCGAGGGGACGCTCCGCATCGGCTACGACGTGCCGGATGCGTGGTGGCTCCCGGTCTACGAGGCGCGGCTCGACGAGTCGAGCGGCGAAGTCGCCTTTAGCTACGGCGCCGAGATCGTTCAGGGGAGCGGCGAGGACTGGATCGGCGTCGATCTGACCCTCTCGACTCAACGCTCGAGCCTCGGACTCACTCCCCCGAGCTTGGTACCGCTGCGCGTCTCCGGCCACACCTCCGACGGTCGGAACGCCATGGTCGCCGGTCGAGCTGCGGGGAGCGCCTCGACCGATTTCGCCGACAGTCTCGCGGAGGATTCCTCTGCGAGCGGCGATGACGATCTCGCTCGCGCGAGGATCGAGGGGGGCGGGGCGGTCGCCCGATTCCGCATCCCATTTCCCGCCACCATCCCCGCCGATCGTCGCCGCCACCGCGTCCCGATCCTCGAGGAGAAGCTCTCGGCGGAGCTCGCATTCGAATGTGTTCCGCGGCTCCGGCCGCACACCTTCCGCCGTGGCCGCCTCGTGAACCGCACGGAGGCGCCGTTCCTCCCAGGGAGCGTCCGAATCTTCCGCGAGGGTGCCTATGTCGGCGAGACCGCGATCTCCTCGGTCCCTCCGGGAGGGAGCTTCCGACTGAGCTTCGGGGTCGAAGGACGCATCGTCGTTCACCGGACAGAGATCACCGACCGAGAGCGCGAGACCGGTTCCTTCCGCAAGGGGGATCGCCGCACCCTCGGCTGGATCTACTCGATCCGCAGCGCGCTCCCGGAACGCGCGACTCTGGTCCTCGTCGACCGCATGCCGGTCTCCGAAATCGAGGGGGTGATCGTGGAAGCGACGAAGCGCTGCGCTCCGCGTCCGGAGACCGATCCGGATGGAATCTGCCGGTGGCAGGTCCCCTTGGTGTCCGGCGAGTCGAGCGAAGTGACCTTCGAATACCAGGTGACGGCACCGCAAGGGATGGAAATCCCGCTAGGCCTGGTGGACTGACCGCCCGAGGCCAAGTCAGTGCTGTCCACGCAAGGGGCTCGGACCTCGCAACGCAGCAGACGGTGCCTCATCGGAGCCCGGAATTTCTGCGGGCGAAGGTCCGGGACAGGCATCACCTTCGGCGAGCCAGTCCCATCACCCGATTACCCGATTCTAGGCTTCGAAGAGGTACCGAAGGCGCGAGGCGCCGGCCGACCGCAGGCGGGGCATCATCGCCCCGTTGAGGATCGGCCTCCGCCCCGCAACGCAGCAGCGGTGCCAGTCCCGGACGTTCGCTCGCTGATCCACCCCTATTCGACAAGGCAGTCGTGCGGGACCATTCGGAGTACCGGCGAGCGTCCGGGACAGGCAGCACCTTCGGCGAGCCAGTCCCATCATCCGATCTCCCATTCTTCATCTTCGTAGATGAGCCCGGCCTACTCACTGGGGAGTTGTTGCGCTTCTACGTCTGCGTGCCCGACCACGTCATCGCCGTCGTAGAGGATCTCCAGCGTGTATCGTCCCGGTTCCGGGAAATTCAGCGGGGGAAGGTCGAAGATGCACTCATGGTGTTCGCGCCGGTCCTCGTGGACGAGGTCGAACGATGGACTCTGGTCGAGCACGGTCTGGTCGGAGAGGCGCTTGAAGCGGAAAGCGACGGAATGCTGCCCCGAGAAGTCGCTGAGGTTCAGGTAGATCGAGGCGGGTTGGTACGAGCCTGGGAATTCTTGGAGGAATACCCGGTTGAAGGTGCCGGCGATCACGCACTTGCCACTGTCCTCGTCGCGGTAGATGTGGTCGCAAAGGATCACGGCCTGAACGTGGGGGAGAATCGTTCCGCTCAACGAGAACTCCATTTCATGCTCGCGACAATCTGGTAGGGGTGCGCATTCTTCCCGAGAGCGACGGCGCTGTCACTGTTCTGCCCGCCTGGGATTGGCTGAGCTCGGGGGGGGGCCGGGCGGAACCGCCCCTGGATGGTGACGGCGGAGGTACTCGCGCAGGGCGTCGTGCGTGCTGTAGAAGACGATGTCCTCCCAGGGCAGCGTAGCGGGGGCGAAGCTCCGCACTTCGAGGGTCTCCGCACGGGGCTCCGGGGTTCCCCGCTCGATCACTCCCTCGAAGGAGACGACGACCGACGTCCACCCCTCGTACGAGAAGACCCCCAACATTCCGGTGATCGAGAGGTCGATCCCGGTCTCTTCGCGCACCTCGCGCACCGCCGCGTGTGGAACCTCCTCTCCGCGATCGACAAATCCGCCGGGGAGCGACCACTTTCCGTACCCGGGTTCGATCGCCCGACGTACCAGGACGATCCCCCCCTCGTGAGGAAAGACCGCGGTCGCTGCCAGTTTCGGATCGATGTACTCCACGCGACCGCAGCCGGTGCACACCGGACGTCGCTCGGCGGGGGAGAGGGCGCGGACCTCGAGTGGGGCGGCACACTCGCGACAGAACTGGTAGACCTCTTCGTGCGGAATGGAGTACCCCCATGGCCCTGGGTCAGAAGGAACGGAGTATACGGCTCCGCCCTTCCTTGACACCTGTGAGCCCCGCAGCAGAATGGCCGCGACGGCGACCGGCCGCCCGCGACGCCGCGCGGGTCCGGGGTCGTGGAGGCCCATTGCGCATTCTGACCATCCGCGAGTCGTCGTGGCTGAACGAGACCCCGGACTCTGTCTGGCGTCGCATCGTCGCACTCGAAGAGTGGCCCGACTGGAACGATGGGCTCGTCGAAGCCCACTGGATCGGGCGCCCTGGGTGGCGGGTCGGCCATCGGCTTCAGCTCGTTCTTGCGGGACCGTGGCGGCCGTTCTACCCCCCCGGATTTCCGTGGGGTGGGTTTCCGCGGAGTGGCACCGTGTCGCTCGTCGAGCCGGAACGCGAGGTTCGGTGGGTCGGTCGTGTTCTCGCGCTGCGGGTCGAGTTCGCATTTTCGATGGCGACAGAAGGGGTCGGCACCCGGGTCGAGTTCCGATCCACCTTCCGCGGATTCGCGGTGCGGATCGTCGGCCAGGATGCGCTGGTCCGCGCGCTGAGCCAGTTCCAGAGGAGAATGCTGGCGTCGATGCGGGCGACCGGAGAGAAGTTGGGGACCGGTTCGCTGTAGGGCGACTGGGGGACGACACCACATGACCCGCACCGCCGAGTTCCGCACTCTCTGGTACATGGGCGCGAAGACGCGGCTCTGCCCCGACTTCATCGAGGGAGCGGTCGCGGACCTCCTCCCCGTGGGCGATACCTTCCTCGATCTCTGCGTCGGGACCGGCGCGGTCGCTCGCACCCTCGCTCCCCGTCATCGCATCTTCGCCAACGACGTGCAGAAGTTCTCCGCGGTGGTGGCGAGCGCTCATCTCGAAGGGGATGCACCGTGGCGTCAGGCGATCGACCACCTCGAGCCCGATGCGGACCTCCGCCGAGCGTTCGACTCGAATCGGAAGGATCTCGAGCGCCTCATCCCGCTCGCCCTAGCCCGCGAGGAAGAGCTCCTCCCCTCGCTGATCGTGGAACTCACCGGTGGTGCGGAGGAGACCCCCGCGGCCGACTCGTACCGCGAGCTGGTCGCCGCAACCCCCGATCCCCTCCTCGAAGCTACTCGCGACTCTGATCGACGCTATCGCCCCTTCGCCGAGCGGCTCCCGGGGCTGCTCCACGATCGTCGACGCACGCCGAAGGGGGTCCCGTACGCCCTCATCACCGCGTACGCGGCGAACGTGTACTTCGGTCTGCGCCAGTCGGTCGCGATCGATTCCCTGAGGCGAGCGATCGATGCGATCCCCGAGACCGATCGCTTCGTCGCGCGGAAACGCACCCTGTACCTGGCGGCGCTCCTCCACGCCGCGTCGGTCTCGACCTCGGGGACGAGTCATTTTGCCCAGCCGCGCTCGATCGGCCGGGATCGGGCGTTGCTCGCGGTGGCGAGGCGACGTTCGATCGACATCGAGGAGGAGTTCCACACTGCGCTCGATGCGATCCGGCGCGAGTGGGGAACGGTCCCGCGGCGAGAGGGGAACCGAGTCTTTCGGATGCCCGCCGAAGCCCTCCTCTCCCCGAACGGTCCGCTCGTCGAAGAGGAATTGGGACTCGTCTACCTCGACCCTCCCTACACCGCGGACAACTACTCTCGCTTCTACCACCTCCTCGAGACGTTGGTCGACTACGACTACCCTCCCCTCGCGATGCGCGGAGGAAAGCTGACCCAGGGGCGGTACCCGGCGGTCGAGAGGCGTTACCAGAGCGCATTCTCCTCTCGGGACGGCGTCGAGGGGGCATTTCGCTCCATCATCGAGCAGACCCATGCTCTCGGCGCGAATCTCCTGATCAGCTACGCCGCCGACCAGGGGCTGCTGATGCGCAGGTGGCGCGAGCAAGGGGTAGACGATCCGGTCGCGCACTTCCACGCCCTTTGCCGCGAGACCTACCCCCGCGTCGAAGTGCGCGAGCGCGAGCTCTTGCACTCCGGTCAGGGAGACTCGAACCGCGCGGCGCGCGAGCTCCTCGTCCTCTGCGAGCGCTGACGGTGCGGTACCTCGGGAACAAACGGCACCTCCTCGGCGAGATCGAGGCCGCTGCCCGCTCGCTCGGGTTCGAACGCGGAACCGTCTGCGATCTCTTCGCGGGGACCGCACGGGTGGGGCGCCACTTTCGCGCGCGTGGCTGCCGCGTCGTCGCCACCGATGTGATGGCGTCGAGCCACGTCTTCCAGAGGGTGTTCCTCGAGCTCCCCGGTCCCCCCGAATTCGCCGGGCTCCGCGCTTCCCGCGACCTCCCGTCCCCCGTGGGCGAAGAGCGGACCCAACGAGCCCGCCCCGCCGATCCGAAGCGTTGGGAGCCGACCCGACGAGCCCTCGCCTGGCTCGAGTCCCTCCCTCCCGAGGAGGGTTTCCTGACTCGACAGTACTCGCCGGCGGGAGTCGATGGACGGATGTACCTCACCGCCGAGAACGCGGGGCGTTTCGATGCGATGCTCGGCGCGCTCCGCTCTCTCCAGAACGACGGGGTTCTCGCCGAGCTCGAAGTGTTCCTCCTGCTCGCGACGGTGATCGATGCCGTCGATCGGGTCGCCAACATCTCCGGCACCTACGGCGCGTTCCTCAAGAAGTGGCAGTCGAACACGCTCGGCGCACCGATCCTGCGCGTGCCCCCGCTGGTCGAGGGCCCGGTCGGCGAAGGGAACCAGCGCGACGCGCTCGAGTGGATCGAGGAGGCCGATGCGGATCTCCTCTACATCGATCCGCCCTATAACCATCGCCAATACCTCGCGAACTACCATGTGCTCGAAGTGGTGGCACGGATCCCCTTCGAGCCGGACCTCGCGGGACTCGAAGCGTCGATCTACGGGAAGACCGGCCTCGTTCCGTGGCGGGACCGATCGAGTCCTCTCTGCAGCGGACGCGGGACGGAGTGCCGAGATGCTTTCGCCTCGATCCTCGAGCGCACCCGTATCCCGAGAGTGGTGATCAGCTACAACGAAGAGGGGATCATCTCCCGCGATGAGTTCGAGGATATTCTCGCCGCATACGCGGGGGTGCCGCGGTCTCGACTGGGCGCGGTCCTCGAGGAGATCCCGTACCGCCGATTTCGCAGCGACGCCGATGGGAGGGTCTCGACGACCGGCGCGGGTCGAGAGTACCGCCAGGTTCCCGGGCGCGATCGCGATGAGGTGCACGAGTGGCTCTTCTCGGTGACACGGCAACGCCGCGGGGCGAGGCGCGGATGAAGCCAGCGGGAAGGATTTCGCCCGATACGGTCCAGGGATTCGCCTGCATCCTCGGAGGCTTCACGGTGATCATCGGTGCTTTCGGGGCACATGCACTCAAGGAGAGCCTGCTAGGAGAGCCCCTCGATTGGTTCCGGACCGCCGTCACCTACCAGTTCTGGCACGTCATCGCGCTCTGGTTCGCGGGGGACGCGATGCGGACCGGCCGCACCGGGGGAGTGCCGGCGCTCTGCTTCGCGATCGGGATCCTGCTCTTCTCGGGGAGTCTCTACGCGATGGCGATCACCGAGGTGACCGTGCTCGGCATGATCACTCCGGTCGGGGGTCTCGCGTTCATCGTAGGTTGGGCACTCCTGGCGAGGAGCTATCTGCACGGGAGGGGCTGAGACACGTCCCGGAGGAGCGACGAAGTGAACGCCGCCGAGGGCCCGTCCATGCGTTCGCGAACCTCTGACTCAGTCCACTAGCACTAGCCTCCCCCGGGAGGTGGGGGGCCGAGACCCTCTGCACCGGCCTCCGGCTCTTTCTCTTCCACCACGGGAGCACCAGCACTCCGCTTTGCCGCCGCCTCTGCGCGGAGCGCTTCGAGCGATGCGGTGAACGCCGCCGGTTCCTGGGTCGGAGCTTGGCAGACGAAATCGACGCAGAGCCATGCGGTCGGTCGCCCGTCGATCGGGGCACGTTCGGCGAGGATCGGAATCCGCCTCGCGGCAGCTTCTCCTGGCTCTCCGGGTGGACGGTGAGCGACCACCCGGTAGGGGATCGATCCGCGGAGCGCGGGCTCGAGGAGTGCGCGGGTCGTCGGGTGGCGGAGATCACCGGAGACCGCGATCTCGGGGATGGGGACTTCGCGCATCAGGGCGGCGATCATCAGCTCGGGGGCCGCGCTCGGCGCGTGTCCCGTCGAGGCGAGGGCCTCGGTGAGGATCGCGTCCGCGGTCGCCCGGTACGCTGCCTCCGCGGTCAGGGCGTGCAGGCGCAGGAGATTTCGCGCGTGGGTGCCGTTTCCCGAAGGGATGGCGGAGCCGAACGGTTGCTTCCGACGCTCGAGGGGGAGAGCGACCCCCGCCGGTGCTTCGAAGAATGCGCCTCCTGCCGCTCCGGGTCCGAACTCACGCGCGATCCAGGTCGCGACCTCCCGGGCGTGTCCGATCAATTCGGAGTCGAGGTTTGCTTCGTAGAGGTCGAGGACCGCTTTCAGGTAGAGCGCGGCGTCGGCGAGGGTCGCGGGGTTCTTCGCGGCGCCGGAGGAGACTCCGCGGAGGAATCCCTCCGGTCGCACGAGGTTCTCCCTCAGAAATGCGAGCGCCTCCTCGGCGGCGATACGGTAGCGATGATCACGGAGGACCACCGCCCCGCGTGCGAGGGCGGAGATCGCGGTGGCGTTCCAGCCGAGTACCACCTTGTCGTCGCGTTTCGGGGCGACTCGCCCACTCCTCCGCGCGACCATCTTCTCGAATGCCGCCGCGATGATCCGCGCCGCCTGCTCTTGCCCCATCGAGTGTTTCTGCGCCGCCTCTTCGAGGGAGAGGCGACGCGAGAGGACGGTGGTCTCCCCTTCGAAATTCCCTTCGGCGGTGATCCCGAGAAGCGATTGGATGAGTGCTCCCTCCTGCTCGCCGAGGAGCTCGTTCACCTCGGCGGGAGCCCAGACGTAGTACGTCCCCTCCTGCCCTCCCGAGTCGGCATCGAACGAAGCGGCGAAGGCGCCGGATTCGAGTCGGAAATCGAGGAGGAGCGCGTCGAGCACGCCGCGGACCGTCTCCGCGAGGGCGTCGTTCCCGGTGAGGCGGTACGCCTCGGCGTACGACTCGCCGAGGAGGCCTTGGCTGTAGAGCATTTTCTCGAAGTGCGGTACCGCCCATTCGCCGTCGACCGCGTACCGGTGGAACCCCCCGCGGATCTGATCGTAGATCCCCCCCGCGCGCATCTGCTCGAGGGTGAAGACCGCCATCTCCGCATCCGACGGAGGTCCCCCGAGTCGCGAGGACGCGATCAGAACATCGATCAGGCGGGGGTCGGGGAACTTCGGGGCGGCGCGCCACCCCCCGAATCGCGAGTCGAACCGACCGCGCACCTGTTCGAGTCCGAGGGCGAGGTACGCCGACGCACCGATCGCGTCACCGACGCGTGCATCGTTCGTCCGCAGGAGCGTGAGGAGGTGCTGGCCTTGCTCGATCACCTTCTCCCGCTGATCGCGCCACACCGTATCGAGCTGTTCGATCAGTTCGATGAACCCGGGGCGCCCCCCGACCGCGGCGGGGGGAAAGTAGGTTCCACCGAAGAATGGCACCCGATCGTGGGTGAGGAAGACCGAGAGCGGCCATCCCCCGCGGCCGGTCATCAGGCGCACGGCGTCCATGTACACCGAGTCGACGTGCGGAAGATCTTCGCGGTCGACCTTGATGCAGATGTAGTGCTCGTTGAGATATCTTGCGATCCTCGGATCGGAGAAACTCTCCCGGCGCATCACGTGGCACCAGTGGCACGACGAGTAGCCGATACTGAGGAACACCGGCCGATCGAGTTCCCGAGCTCGCGCGAAGGCCTCGTCCCCCCACGGATACCACTCGACGGGATTCTCCGCGTGCTCGCGGAGGTAGACGCTCGACGAGTCGGCGAGCCGCCACCCTCCCGTCCGCTCTCCACCCTCCGCGGAAGTGGGATCTTGAGCGACGGCGACGAGGGGAACCAGGGTGAGAACGAGACGGAGTAGGGATCGGCCGAGCATCGGACCTCCTCGGAACTATCGTAGCGCGCCGGAGCGGTCGGGGGGGGATGACCGAGAATCTCGGCCAGATGTCACCGACCGGAGTGTCGCGTGTGGGGAGTGCCACGAGGTGAGGCTCACCGGGTGGGGGTCACCGAGTGTGCTCAGTCGACGAGCGAGGCGAGCTTGCGGCCCGAGCCCTCCCGCAACAATCGGTGCAGGCTGCTCCCCTCGAAGTCCATGGTGAGGATCGCGGGGAACTCCACGACGTCGAGGGCCCACATCGCATCGGGACCCTTCAGACCCTTTCCGAACGGAATCTCCCGGGCGGTCGTGACGAACTCGGCGAGAGCGGGTCCCGCTCCGGCATAGGTCTGGAAGTAGCATCCGGTGAATCTCCGGAAGTGCTGGAACGCGGACTCCCCGAAGCCCCCGTAGCCGAGGAATCCGCGGATCCTTCGGTGGGAGAGCCAGGCGGAGAGGGATGGTTCGAACGAGGCACTGATCTCCGGCTCGACCGACACCGCGTCCCAATGACGTCCGCGGCGCTTCAACTCAGGTCGACAGTGGAACAGGATCGTCCCCTCGGGAAGATCTTCGGGAAGCGGCGCCCCCGCATCCAGCTGCCGATGCGCCTCGGCACCGGCGGTGATGATCGTCCCCGTGATCGCCACCCGAGTACCGGCCGTCAATTCGAGGAGCTTCGGGTGGTCGAGGGGTAGGGTCAGGTCGTACGCCACTGTCATCTCGCTCTCGCCGGACTGGACTCACTTCTTCGCGGGCTTCTTTGCGGTCATCGGATTCTTCGCAGCGGTGGTCTTCTTCGCGCTCGCGGTCTTCTTCGCAGTCGCAGACTGTTTCTCGACTGCAGGCTTCTGTGGTTCCGAGGCCGGGCTCGCGGTCTTCATCGTGGCTGCAGGCTTCTTCGCAGCTGCCGGCTTCTTCGAAGTGGCCCCGCCGGCTTTCTTCTTGGCCTCTCTCGCCCCCTGATCGTCCGCCTCTGCGGCGGTCTCTTCGCAGGGGGCCTCCTCCTTCGGAGCCTTCTTCGGTCTCCGGGGGAGCGCGGTGTCCCAGCTCACGATCTTGCCGTCCGGGGCGAGCGTGACGGTCTGTCGGCGAAGGGCCCATGCGCTGATGACCGTCGAGATCGTCCAGTGGTCCGCAGGTGCGGGATCGACCGCGACGTGGGTCGCGAGGATCGTGTACTTGCCGCCCAGTCCGAGGGGACCGACCCCGAGCTGATTCGCACGCTCGGTGATCCTCGCCTCGAGTTGGGCGAGCGGCCTCTTGGCGTTCTTCTCTTCGATCGGGCGGAGGAGTTCCGCCTCCGCCGCGGCGATACCACTCACCGGGTCCGCTCCGATGTGAACTCCGACCACTCCGGGCCCCATCGCACGCCCATGTTGCTTCCGGATCGCCGTGAGGACGAGTTTCTCGACCCCCTCGAGGGTCGGCCTCCCGGGGACATCCGTCGTGGGGAGGACATCCAGGGAGACCGCGCCCACTTCGCCATACGTGAGCAGCCTGAGGTGGACCCGGGTCTTCGAGGCATCCCGGAAGGTCACCGCGGGCGGGGCACCGATCGCCTTTCCTCGGCGGGGCCGCCCGCCGGGGAGATCGATCATAGGGGTGCGCAGTACCCCCACCGTGGCCGCTTGGTGGGCAGCTTCCGCCGCCGCGGAAAGGAATTCGGAACGGTCGAGGGTCGCCGGGCCGTCGACGGTGAACCGAAGTGCGGCGGGGTCTCCACCGAACGGAGTCTCGTTCTCCCGAGCACACTCGACGGCTCGGCGGATCGTCTCGAGGGCCGCTCGGCCGTTCGTACCCTCCGCCTCCCCACGACAGGCCAGATCGAGGGACTTGCCGACATCCGATGGGAGATCCCAAGCAGTCCGCTGGATCAGCTCGAGGAGGCTCTGGACGAGGGCCGACACGGGTGATCCTTCCAAGATCCGCCGACAATCGCAGATCGGGAGCCCCGCGGTAGACCTCATCCCGTCGTAGGCAGGCCGGACTCAGAGTGAGCCGGAGGCCCAGGGAAGGTAACAAGGACGATCCCGAGGTTCCACAACTCCCGACGGGCTTTGGACTTTTATTCGTCATTTGCGGGATGGGATGCTCGATCCCGGACAGGTGAATTGACAATCTGGCTGCTATTTGGGGTGGATCAGTGCGAGCTGAGCGCTCGTAGAGAAGTGTTTTTCTTCGTTGTAGAGGGGCAATCACTGCATTTGTAAGCTAGTTTGTATGCCGAAAGATCGAGCGCCCCTGTCCCCCTCCTCCACCGTCGCTTCTCCATCTTTGGGATCCGAACTTCGGAAACGGTGAGGGGAGCAGCTCTGGCTTCACGGAGCCAGCTCTCGAAGACAGGCGGCTGCTTCCCATCGTTGCGCCTTGTCGGTCGTATCTCCCCGGTCGTGCGCACCCTTCGGTACGATCTGTCCCGGCGTTGCGAAGGTATCTCGGAGGAGTGCGGTGGGTCGTCTCATCGACCCGCGGGGAAGGATCTCGGATGCGCAGCGATCTTCTTCTCGGATTCGGAATCATGGCCTTCGCCTCGGTCGCTCTCCCGGCCATGGCCCAGGAACCCCATCCCGCCCCCACCCTCCCCGCGATCGCGGTCGCCGTCGACGGGTTGCAGGGGGACGTCCCGGCCGCTCGTATCGACCGGGATGGATTCGGCCGCACTTACTGCTACGGAGCGCAACTCGGCGCGGGGGCCCTCGATCCCGATCTGGCGGTCGAGGCGTGGCTCGCTTCGTACTCGGAAGCGATCGGGGTCGCGCGCGAGGATCTCGAACTGGTCACCTCGAACTTCCTCTCCGACGGTCGATCGACGGTGTTCGCCTATCGCACTTGGTCGGGGGAAGTCCCGATCGAAGGCGGATCCGTGCGCATCCTCGTCCGTCCGACCGACGGCGATGGACGAAACCACGTCGTCTACGCTGCCGCCCACACGGCACTCGTCCCCGATATTGGCTACCCCGTAGTCCAGGTCGCCGCCGCCGCCGCACTCGCAACGGCTCGCGGCGCTCTTCCTGCCCCGGAGCTCGCGTGGTCCGAGCCCGCGCTCGTGATCGAGCCGAGCGCGACCCGACGCGCGCCCTCTCGCCTGGTTTGGCACGTCGGCGCTCACCGGGGGGACGCGGTCTCGCTCGAGTCTTGGACCGTCGTCATCGACCCGGTGGACGGAACGGTTCTCGCGACCCGCGACGAGCTTCTCGAAGTCGATGTCGAAGGCGAAGTGCGGGGTTGGGTGACTCCCGCGAACGAGCCGGACTCTGCGACGAATCCGCCGGCGGAGATTCCGCTCGTCGGAGCGCGCGTGCGTGTGGTCGGCGGATCGACGGCGTTCAGCGAGAGCGACGGCAGCTTCACGATTCCCCATGGCGGCACCGGGCCGGTCACGGTGGAGACCTCGCTCCTCGGCGAGTGGGCGTCGGTGTTCGACGTCGCGGGACCGGGGGAGATCGTCTCCGCGGGCGTGACCCCACCGGGGCCGGTGACCCTGACCTTCGACGCCGCGTTCGACCCACTCATCCAGGCTCAGATCAACGGTTTTCACTTCGCGACGATGACGCACAACTTCATCCGCGAACGGACCACCGGCATCCCGTCGCTCGACGTGTCGATCCCGGTCAACGTGAACATCCTCGACACCTGTAACGCCTACTACGACCCGGGTGCGGAGACGATCAACTTCTTCCTCGCCGGGGGCGGGTGCGTCAACACCTCCTTCTCGAGCGTGGTCGCCCATGAGTACGGTCACTTCATCGTCGATATGCTCGGAGTTCCCCAGGGAGCGTTCGGCGAGGGGTTCGGCGACGTCGTCAGCATGCTGATGTTCGACGATCCGATCATCGGGTCCGGATTCGCGGGACCGGGCACCGTCGTGCGCGATCCCGTGGCGGCGAACGTCCAGTACCCGTGCAGCGGGAGTGTGCACTTCTGCGGCCAGTTGGTCGGAGGGGTGTGGTGGAACATCCGCGCGGAATTCGGCGCCCTCTCCGGCTCCGCCCCGGGCCTCGCCGACTCTCAATTGCTGTTCACCGACTGGGCCCAGATCACGATCGGGGGGCAAGGGAGCTCGAGCGCGCATCCCCAGACCGCGATCGAGGTGCTCACGGTCGATGACCACGACGGCTTCCTCGACAACGGCACGCCGCACTATCCCGAGATTTGCGCCGCATTCGCGGGACACTCCATCGCTTGCCCGCCGCTCCCTCCGGTGCTGATCCTGTTCCCCGCCGGCCTACCGACCTCCCTCGCGCCGCAGACTCCGACCGACCTCGAGATCGAGATCACCGCAGGTTCCGCCAGTCCAGTCTCTTCGTCCGCGACCCTTCTCGTCCGCGGGGCCGGTCAACCGGGATTTATCTCGGTACCGCTCACTTCGCTCGGCGGGGACGACTACATCGTCACGATCCCACCCCAGGAGTGCGGAGGGACCACCGAGTTCTACGTAGAAGTCGATGACGACGCCGGATCCACGACGACAGCTCCGGGGAATGGCGCCGCAGGTCCCTTCACCGTCGATGTGTACGATGTCATCGAGAGCTGGTTCTCCGACGACCTAGAGACCGATCTCGGCTGGGTGGTGGGTGCGCCGACCGACACCGCGACCACCGGGATCTGGACCAGGGTCGCACCGATCGGGACCGCGGCGGCGCCCGGAAGCGACCACAGCGATCCCGGCTCGCAGTGCTTCGTCACGGGCCAGGGGCTCCCGGGGGGAGGAGCGGGCGCGAACGATGTCGACGGCGGCTTTACGACCCTGATGACCCCGTCCCTCGATCTGAGCGACCCCGGGGACTATCGGATCAGCTACTGGCGCTGGTTCTCGAACGACACTTCGGCGCAGCCAAACACCGAGGTGCTCACCATCGAGATCAGCGACGACGACGGCCAGAGTTGGACGGAGGTCGAGGTGGTCGGCCCCGCGGGACCCGGCACGAGCGGCGGTTGGATCCTGCACGAGTTCGATGTCGCGGCGATCATCGCTCCGAGCGCGACGATGCGGCTCCGGTTCATCGCCGGAGATCCCGATCCGGGATCGCTCGTCGAGGCGGGGATCGATGACTTCGAGGTGGTCCGTCGCCTCTGCGATCCCGAGCCACAGTTTCGGCGCGGCGACGTCAACGGGGACCAAACGATCAACATCACCGACCCGATCGTGCTCCTCGACGGTCTCTTCGCGGGGATGCCCCTCAACTGCCTGGACGCCGCCGATGTCACCGACGACGGGACGCTGAACATCGCCGACCCCGTGGTCCTCCTCGACCACCTGTTCGTTTCGGGGAATCCGCTCGCCGAGCCCTTCTTGGCGTGCGGGCCGGACCCGACTCCGGAGGCGCTCGATTGCGCGGTGGAGCCGCCCTGTCCGTAGGTGGAGGTTGGCACGGGTACTCTCCTGGCGTGCTTGTGCCTACGCATTCGCTACCGCGCGCCCCACTACGTATCCCCCCGACCACGCCCACTGGAAGTTGAACCCGCCGATCCTCCCGTCGCAGTCGAGGATCTCGCCGACCATGTGCAAGCCGGGGACGAGTCGGGACTCGAGCGTTCGCGGATCCACCTCGTCGAGGGGGACACCACCCGCGGTCACCTCCGCCAGGTTCCAACCCCTCGGGCCGGTCACCGGGAGTTCCAACTCGGTCAGTCGGGCGAGGAGCGCTCCCCGCTCGGCGCGAGTGACTTGGGGGAGGGTGCGTTCGGGATCGACCCCGGCGAGCGTTGCGATGACCCGGCCGACGCGCCGAGGGAGAAAGTCACCGAGCCAGTTCCCAGCGGTGCGGCGGGGGGCGCGACGCACTTCGGAGAGGAACGCCGCCGCGAGCTCTTCGCGGGAGCGGTCGGGGACGAGGTGTGCGAAGAGGCGCGGTGACTCCCCGCACTCGTGCGGGTGAACCCAGCTGCCGCTCGTGTCCATCGCCACCGGGCCACTGATCCCGAAGTGTGTCCAGAGGAGATCCCCCGAATGCTCGGCGACCTTCTTCTCGTTTCGGCGCACGGTGAGTCGCGCCGGGTGCGAGATCCCGGAGAGTTCTGCGTGAGGGAACCCATCGGCGAGGAGGAGGGGGACGAGGGCACGCCAGGTGGGAGTGACGGTGTGGCCGAGCGCCTTCGCGAGGGCATAGCCGCCACCATCGCTCCCCGACTTCGGCAGCGAGCGTCCCCCGGTCGCGAGCACCAATCGCTCGGCGATGATCCCTCCCGCGGGGGACTCGATGCTGAAACCGTCATCGCAGGCGGTGACCCCCTCGACCCGGTGGCGGGAGCGCACTTCGACCCCGAGCTCGGCCGCGCGGTGCAGGAGGGCGTCGAGCACGGTGCGCGCGGAATCGGTGACCGGGAACAGTTTTCCGGTCTCCTCGCGTTTCAGCTCGACCCCCATCGACTGGAACCAGCGGACCGTCGCCTGCTCATCGAATGCGCGGAGGACCCGCGTCACCACGCGACGGTCCCCGTGATAGTCCGCGGGGGAGACATGATCGTGGGTGACGTTGCAGCGCCCCCCCCCGGAGATGAGGATCTTCGCGCCGATCCGCGCTGCCCCATCGAGCAGGACGATGCGCCGGGGGGGGAGGCCGAGAGAGGCGATCTCTTCGGCGGCGAAGATTCCACAGGCGAGTCCGGCCGCCCCCGCCCCGATCACCGCCAGGTCCACCCGCTCGACTCCACTCATCCGCCACCCGCCCCCTCTCTCGGTGGATTGCACGATTGATGGCCCGACTTCGCCAGTCTCTTCATATTCGGTCCTCGGTGCGCCGATAGAGGGAGATCAGGCGCTCTCTCGCGCCTGGGGGTGGCTACGACCCCCCACGGAGAGGAGACCGGCTCCGATGGGGTCAGACGCCGACGAAACCGCGCCGAGCCGGCGCCTCCGCATCTTGCTCCTGGTCCCCGACACCCCGAACGATGGGGCGCCGATCTGGCGTCTGCGCGATCTCGTCACCGGTTTCGTCGCTCTCGGGCACGAAGTCGACTGCGCGGTGCTGCAGGAGCACGAGGAAGAACTCGCCGAGCTGGTCCGCCTCCACGTCCCTGGGCGCCGGATTCGAGTGTACAAACACCCGAGCCAGCGGAGCGGTGCGGTGCGTCTCTGGCACCGCATCGAGTCTGCGCTCCCCGGGGGGCGTCGCCAGCGGCGATGCCCGAGCGGATTCGTGCGGTTCATCGCGCGAGAATTCCGAGCGCGCGACTACGACTTCGCGATCGCCCTCGACGCTCGCCTCGCGCATGCCGCGCGTCGACTCCCCTGTCGCATCGCGTGCGACCTCTCCCGTCTCCACACCCAGACCGAGGAGTTACTGGCGAAGCATGGGCTGTCGTACCCCTCTCCCTTCGCCACCCTCCGTGAGGAGATCGAGACGCTCGGTCGCTTCGATGTCCTCTGGGTCCCCACGCGATTCCTTGCGAACTACCTGAAGCAACATCTGCGGGGGATCACCTTCGTCACGCGAAGTTTCGCGGTCGACCACGTGATCCCCGATGGCGATGTTCCCGTCCCCCTCCAAGGTGGGGGATGTCGGATTCTCTTCGCCGGCGATGGGTCACCGGAGGATCGCCCCGGTCTGCATTGGTTCCTCGCCGAAGTCTGGCCGAAGGTGCTCGCCGCGCGACCCGGGGCGGAGCTCCATCTGCAGGGGTGGCTCGAGGAGGAGGTGCCGGATGGTTGCGACCTGACGGGGCTCCGAGTCGATGGGGAGCACCCCGAGCCGGAGCGCTGGCTCGAGCACCTCGAAGGATGTGATCTGGTGGTGTCCCCTCGTCGAGTGGGGGGGGCGTCCCTCGAACTCTTCCACGCCTTCGCTCTCGGACGTGCCGCGGTAGCGCACCCCGCGGCGGTCGGCCCCCTCTTGCCGGGGGCTGCGAGCCCGGCACGTCTCGCCCGAGAACCGCGCGCATTCGCGGCCGCGATCCTCGAACTCCTCTCCGATCCGGAAGCGCGCCGGGAGCTCGGCGAGAACGCTCGCACGTTCGTCCGCGGCGCCGCCCGCCTCGACGATGCCTTTGGCTCGCTCCTCGGCGCTCTCATCCCGGGGTGGTGCGCCGACGAGGCGGAGACCGCGACCGACACCCTGACCGACACCCTAACCGACACCCTAACCGACACCGTCGAGGACCGAGTGAAGGACTGAACTCGCTTCGCTCAGGGGGTTACGGAGCCTTCTCCGCCAGCAGAGCGGTGATCACCTTGTCGAGTTCGGTGTTCGCCAGGTCCGCGAACCGCAGCTGGCCCGCGCGGTCGACGACGTAGTAGTCCGGGAACGTATCGACGTGGAACGTCTCGACGGTCTTCCCCTGGTGATCGATCGCGATCGCGTAGGGGATCTTCTGCTCCCGGACGTAGTCCTGACACCGGTCCATCCCGTCCTTCGTGTGGATCCCGAGGATGACCAGTCCGTCCTTCGCGTGTTTCTCGTGGAGTTCCTTGAGGTGCGGCACGGCACCCCTGCAGGGGCCTCACCAAGTTCCCCAGAAGTCGATGACCACGACCTTGCCGCGGAAGTCGGCCCAGGTGAGGGCCTTCCCGTCGGAGTTCTGCCAACCCTCCACCTGGAGAGCCGGAGGCGCCTTCCCCTCGAGGGAGTCCTTGGCCGCACTCTCTTTGGGCTTGTCGGCCTTCCGTTCCCGCAAGAAGTCGCCATCACCGGCGATCACCGGGAGAGCGAGGAGAGCCGCGAGGAGGAGGGGGACTGTCTTGCGCATGGGAGGCTCCAATCTCTCTCTATTCTCGCCTCGATCGACGAACCCCGCTACCCCGCTCGCGTGATCCGCTCGGCGATCGCCGAAATTTCCTCCTCTCTGAGTCCGCACGGCCCGGGGAACGGGAACGCGCCGATCTCGTTCGTCGGGACCAGGTGGACGTGGACGTGGGGCACCTCCCACCCGATGACGGCGAGGACGACGCGCTCGCAGCCGAGGGCGCCTCGGATCTTCCCCTCGACGACCCGCACTGCTTCCCAGAGCGCGGTCTGCTCCGCTGCGCTCATGTCGAAGAGGTACGAGACCTGCTGCTTCGGGACCACCAGCGTGTGCCCAGGCTGTACCGGACGGATGTCGAGGAAGGCGAGGTGATCATCGTCCTCCCAAACCCGGTGACACGGAATCTCCCCGGCGACGATCTTGGAAAAGATGCTCGGCATGTCGCTCCCGTCAGCTTCGCCAGTCAGCGCGTCCACCCCTCGAACTTCGTGATCACCTCTCGATAGCACTCCGGAACCTCGATCGGGCGAAAATCTTCTCCGATCGCGCAGTGCGTCGTGTGTCCCACCGCGACCACTCGATTCTCTTTTCGATGCCGGATCCGAAAGAAGAAGGTGAAACTCGAGGTGCGAATCTCAGAAGTGCAGACTTCGATCGTCAAGAGGTCGTGCAGTCGCGCGGGGGAGCGAAAGTCGAGACTCGCCTGGACGACGACGTTCTCGAAGTCTCGGATCGGACGGTTTCCTTCGGTCAGGCCGAGATTCGCCAGGTAGTCGACGCGGCCGACCTCGAGGTACGTGAAGAAATTCCCGTGAAAAACGATGCCCATCGCATCGGTCTCGGGGAGTCGGACGCGCACTTCGGTCGAGAAGTGGTAGGTCGGCTCGTCGGGGGGCATGCGGTTCCTTCCTCGGCTGTCGATTCTCTTATCTCCCCTCTGCGTGGTTCGGGAAAGGACTTCTGCCCTGGGAGCGTCCGTTGCATTACGATTCAGAGCGAGTGAGAGGGCACCATGGCGATCACCGAATCAGCCGAGAACTACCTGAAGGCGATCCTCAAGCTCGGCGGCGAGCGCGAGGAGGTGGCCACCGGGGAGATCGCGCGACGACTCGGGGTCACCGCACCCTCCGTCTCGCGAATGCTCAAGCGGCTCGGCGAGAAGGGCTGGGTCGAACACACCGCGTACCAGGGGGTTCGTCTCACCGAGGAGGGGCGCCGGCATGCGACGCGCGTGATCCGCAGCCATCGCATCCTCGAGACCTACCTCGTGGTCGTGCTCGGGCTCCCGTGGGACCGGGTCGACGCTGAGGTCGAGCGGCTCGAGCACGTCGTGAGCGAGGAACTCATCAATCGGATGGAGGAAGCGCTCGGCTACCCGGAGAGCGACCCCCACGGTTCGCCGATCCCCGACCGCGAGGGGAATTTTCCCCAGGACGACGGTTCCTGCCCGCTGACGGAAGCGCCCTCCGGTGCAGAGGTGGAGGTGCGTCGCGTGCGCGACGCCCAGCCGGGGGCTCTCCAGTACCTCGCAGCCCACGGTGTCATCCCGGGGGCTCGCCTCCGCTTCCGTGGACTCGAACCGTTCGACGGCCCCGCGCTCCTCGAACCGATTTCGCCGGAGGGGGAGCCCCCCGCGTCCCCGATCGCGATCGGTCGCAGTCTCGCCGCCCGCGTGTTCGTGCAGCGGTCCGATGAGTGATCGCCGCACGGCAGCGGGTGAACTCCAGCGTCAATTTGGTTGCAAACTTCCGGCTCAGGACAATAGATGGCCCGCATGAAAACCCAACTCGAGCCCTTCTCTGACGCGTGTATTCACTCTTGCGGATCATGGCGGGCGCCATGTTCACGTTTCACGGGGTTCAGAAGCTCTTCGGAGTGCTCACCGATCACCAACCGCCGGTGGGCTCCCAACTGTGGATCGGCGGGCTTCTCGAATTGGTGTGCGGCGCGGCGATCGCAGTGGGAGTGTCCACTCGCTTGGCCGCGTTCCTGGCGAGCGGGATGATGGCGGTCGCCTATTTCCAGTTCCACTGGAAGTTCCAGTTCGACGCCGCCTTCTTTCCGGCGGTGAATCAGGGTGAACTCGCCGTGCTGTACTGCTTCGTGTTCCTCTACATCGCTTGCAAGGGCAGTGGTCCCTTTAGTTTCGACGATTCCCGGCGGCGCCGTCCATCAGGCGGCGAATAGTCGCCCTGCACTCGCTCTATCTCCGCTCTTCCCCCCCCTCCCCCTCCGCCGGGATCTCCCTCCCGTGCGGATCCCGCTCCGGGCGTTCGAGTCTTTCGTCGAGTCGTCGCACCAGGTCTTCGTCGAGGAAGTGCTCCATGCGGTGCGCCGGGTCGTGCAGGTGCGACGAGGGGAGCGCGAGCCGTTCTCGGAGATAGAGCTCCCAGAGACGGTGTCGACGCACGAGACCTCGGGCGGCCTCCCGGCCGAGTCGCGTGAGGTCCGCGGTCGTGCCGAGACGATCGATCGCCCCGGCGAGGCGGAGCCGGGTGCGCGCGAGCGCCATGATCCACGGGGGATGCCACGGCGATTCGACCGGTTCGAGGTCAACGTCCTCCCCGGCGATCGCGCCGGACGCTTGTTCCCACCGCCGGTACATCTCCCCGAGCAGGTCCTCTTCCGCGATGCGCAGCGACAATCCGAGACGACGGAGTCGTCGGATCACCAACCCATGTCGGGGTGCGAACAGGAAGGTGAGACCGAACAGCCCTCCCCCCGCGACCGCCATCATCCCGGCGACCGAAGTGTCGAGTCGATCTGCGCCGATGAGGCCGAACACGGCGGCGAGGACCGCCGCAATCTGGGCGAGGAGGAGCACTGCGAGCAAGCGGTCGGCGAGCAGGTGACCGATCGTGGCGGGGACCACGAGCATCGCGACGACGAGGATCGATCCGACCGCCTCGAAGCTCGCCACCGTGGTCATCGCGGTCATTCCCATCATCAGGAGATGCATCGGCGTCGCTCGGATTCCGACGGCGTTCCCCAGGTCGGGATCGAAGCTCGTCAGCAGGAGCTCCTTGAAGAAGAGCGCGACGAGGGAAATATCGAGGAGGAGCACGGCGCCGAGGGAGATCGCCGCGCGGGGGGGGACCCAACCGCCGATCGCGAACCCCGCCTGATCGAGCGCCGCGTACTCGACCGAGCCGTACAGGACACAACCGGGGTCGAGGTCGACCTGTTCGGCGTAGAGCCTGATCAGGATCACGCCGATCGCGAAGAGGGAGGTGAACACTACTCCCATCGCCGCGTCTCCGTCGATCCGCAGGTGACGGCGGAGCAGGTCGGTCAGGAGTGCGGTCGCCAGTGCCGCGATGAGAGCACCGATCAGCATCGGCACCAGGTCGAGACTCCCCGCGAAGATGAAACCGACGACGAGCCCGGGAAGCACCCCGTGACTGATCGCATCCCCGAGGAGCGACATCCGACGGAGGACCAAGTAGGTGCCGACGAGCGCGCAATTGCACGCGGCGAGCACAGCGACGATCAGGACGGGGAGGGTCGATTCGTCGAGGATCGACATCACGAACCCCCGCGTCCGGGCTCGCCCGGGCGGATCGGGGATTCCGGGAGTCTCCCCCGAGCGCGGAGAGAATTCTCGAGCGCCTGCATTTGCTCCGGGGAAAGAATGGCTCCGATCTCTTCGGCGTCGAGGTCGATCAAGTCGCGATCGATCCGCGCCTCGGTCCGCAAATATTCCTGCCAGAGCCGCTCGGCCCGGACGGTTCGGGTGGCGAGGACGAGTCCTTCCGGGGTCAGGGCGATCCCGTCGGAGCGCCAGTCGATCAGTCCGCGGCGCCTCGCGTGCTCGAGTCGACTCCGCAAGAGACCGGGTCTCCAGGCGCGTCGACGCGCGAGTTCCGCTTCTCCGACCGGGCGACCGCCGTTCTCCTCGACCCCCTCGTAGATCGCGCCGAGCAGTCGCCGGCGCTCCCGCCGCCGTCGACGTCGCACCCGGATCGTCGTGCGCGCGATGATCCCCCGACGCGGTGCGACGAGGAACGAGAGGACAAAGATCGTCGACGCCGACAGGACGATCACCGGACCGGCGGGGAAGTCCGAGGAGCGGGCGCTGACCGCGGTGCCCACCGCCCCCGAGAGCATCCCGAAAACGGAAGCGAGCACGAGCATCGGTCCGAGCCGGTCGGTCCAGAGCCGCGCCGCGGTGGGGGGGATGATCAAGAGGGCCGCGGTGAGCACGACCCCGACCGCGGGGAGAGCGATGACCACGGTGACGGTGATGAGCACCATCAGGAGCAGGTCGAGGCGCCGGACCGGCCATCCCTCGACCCCGGCGAAGTCGGGGTCGAAGCAGATCAGTTTCCACTCCTTCCAGAGCGCAAGGACGAGCGCGACCGTCCCCAGCGCCACCGTTCCGATCCAGATGTCATCGGAGATGCTCATCTGGGCCGTGCGCCCGAGGAGGAATCCATCGAGCCCCGCTTGGGCCCCGTTCCCGGACCGTTGGATCACCCCCGACAGCGCGATCCCGGCTCCGAAGAAGCAACCGAGGACGATTCCGATCGCGGCATCCTCGCGGATTCGACCGCGACGGGAGATCGCGCCGACGACCAGGACTCCGAGCACGCCGGTAGCGAAGGCTCCGAGCAGCAGCACGGGGAAGTGCCGGGTACCGGTCACGAGGAACGCGAGGCAGATCCCCGGCAGGGTCGCGTGGGAGAGCGCGTCGGCGAGGAGCGCCCGGCGGCGGAGCAGCGCCAGCGAGCCGGTCGACCCTGCGGCGAGTCCGAGCGCAGCGGTGCCGGCGAGGACGACCGCGGTGTTGTACTCGAGGCCGATCACGTTCTTGGGAGCCCGGCCGGTGGTCGCCATCCCGGCCTCCCCTCCGCCCCGCGACGGACCGCCTCGGCCGCCTCGTCGAGCAGCGTGAGACGCCCTCCGTAGGTGGCGAGGAGGTTCTCGCGGGTGAAGGTGGTCCCGATCGGTCCGGCGGCGACGAGTCGGAGATTGAGGAGGAGTACGTGATCGAAGTACTCCTCGACCGTCTGGAGATCGTGATGGACGACGACCACGGTGCGCCCCTCTTCGCGCAGGGCGAGCAGCACCTCGAAGATCGCGGTTTCGGTGGCGGCGTCGACCCCCGAGAACGGTTCGTCCATCAAGTACACCTGCGCGTCCTGGGCGAGGGCGCGGGCGAGGAAGACGCGCTGCTGCTGCCCACCGGAGAGCTCGGCGATCTGGCGGCGGGCGAGGTCGGCGATCCCGACCTGCTCGAGGCATCGCATCGCGAGATCACGCTCGCGCTTTCCGGGGCGACGGAACCAACCGAGCCGGGCGTAGGTCCCCATCAGCACCACGTCGCGGACGTCGACGGGGAACTCCCAGTCGACACTCTCGCGCTGTGGGACGTAGCCGCAACCGTGGCGGCCGCGGCGGGCGGACTCCCCGTGAATGCGGACCCAACCGCTCGCTGGGCGCACCAGCCCGAGGATCGCGCGGATGAGGGTGCTCTTCCCGGCGCCGTTCGGGCCGACGATGCCGACGAGCTTTCCCGCGGGGATCTCGACGTCGATGTCCCACAGCACCGGCTTCGCCTGATAGGAGACGGTGAGGTCGTGGACCTCGATGGCGGGGGCGTCCCCCTTTGCTCCACCGACTTCGGTCGCCGCCGCCGGCGATCGGGATCTCTTCAACGGAGCGCCTCCACGATCGTCCGCACGTTGTGACGCACCATCCCCATGTAGGTCTCGTCCGGGGTGCCGGCCTTCCCCATCGCATCGCTGTACAGTTCGCCCCCGATGCGCAGTTCGTGCCCGCGCGCCTTGCACCCTTCGACCAGCGCCAAGACGTTTCGTTTCGAGATCGTCGACTCGACGAACACCGCGGGGAGTCGACGCTGGACGATGTACTGCACCAGCTCGTTGATGCGGTGGACCGCCGCCTCCGACTCGGTGCTCAATCCCTGGATCCCGACCACTTCGATCCCGTAGGCCATCCCGAAGTAGCGGAAGGCGTCGTGCGCGGTCACGATCGTGCGCCGCTCTTGGGGGATCAGCGCGAGCTGTTCCCTCACTTCGCGGTCGAGCGCCAACAACTCCACGACCAACACGTCGGTCCGCGCGCGGTAGCCCGTCGCTCCCTCCGGATCGAAGGCGATCAGCGCATCGCGGACGATGAGCGCGACGTCTTTCCAGAGGACGACATCGAACCAGAGGTGCGGATCGATGGTGCTCCCTTCGGTGCGGAGCAGTCGAGGGCGGGGGATCCGTTCGCACACCGCTAGGGTGGGGCGCTGCTCATCGAGTCGCTCGAGGGCCCCGGCCATGCGACCCTCGAGGTGGTGGCCGCAGTAGAGGACGAGGTCCGAATCGAGCAACTTCCGGACGTCGCCGGGGGAGGCCTTGTAGAGATGCGGGTCCGTTCCCGGCCCCAGCAACGACTCGACCGTGCCCCGTTCTCCGACGATCTGGGCGGTGATGTCCGAGAGCATCCCGACAGTGCAGGTGATGCGCATCGGAGGGGGCCCCGCGAAGCGAGCGTCGAGCAGCACTTCGCTGTCGTGGCTCCCGGAAACGCGGTCGCTACAGCCGGGAACGACGATCAGCAGGGTCCCCGTGACGAGGGCCCCGATAGCGAGAGTCAGAGTAGCGAGGGCCCCCATCGGGAGAATCCACCCTTGGTGTCCCCGGAGGGGCTGCATCACGGTCCTTCCCTGTGCCGGCGAAGAGGACGACGATAGCGGGGGAAGGGGCTCTTCGCAACGGCAGAATGAGCGAAGACAAAAAAAAAGATGTGCTTCGGCTCATCTTCAGGAGATCCCCTCTGTCTCCCCCCGCTGATATACTCCTCCGCCCTGGGGAGGGGGGAAGCCGCGCTCATGCTCACGCCGAACACCGCCGATCTCACCGTCGATTTCACCGTCGAGCTCGTCAACGCCTTCCAGCGTCCGTTCGACAATGCGATCGCCACTGCCCGCACCTGCTACTCCCCGACCGGGATCATCGGCAGCCAGCAAGTGGGTGGGGATGCGCTCCCGGAGGCTGAACGCGCTCTGGCCCTCGCTCGGCGAGATGCACTCGCCTCGTCGATCTACCAGGCGGGGCACCATACCCCGTTCCAACACCCGACCTTCCAGTTCACCCTCTCCGGGGTGTCGCGGCACTTCATCTGGTCCTTCCTCCACTCGCATCCGTTCTACAATTCCGAGCAGGTCTCGCAGCGGTACGTGAAGGTGAAACGCGAGGCGGTCCACGTTCCGGCGATGCCCGACCGGGCCCGCGAGATCTTCGTCGCCGCGGTCGATCAGCAGATGCGCGCCTACCGCGACCTCCGCAGACTCGGGGTCGATGCCGTCGCGGATGAGTACTTCCGCCGGTTCAAGAATCGCCGTGGCACCGAGCGCGCGCTCTCCGATCTCAGGAAGCGCTCTCAGGAAGTCGCTCGCTACGTGCTCCCGGTCGCGACGACCGCGTACCTGTACCACACCATCTCGGGGATCACGCTCCTGCGCTACGCGCGCCTCGTCGAGCAGTACGACTGCCTCGAAGAGCAACGCCGGGTGGTGCGCGCGATGATCGAAGCGGTCTCGCGGCACGACCGGGAATTCGCCCGTCTCGCCGGCGATTCGATCCCGCTCGAGGAGACCGCCGAGCATCAGCTCCTCGGGGGGATCGAGCGGGAGGGTCGTTCGGGCTCGAAAGAGCGCCGTGAGGAGTTCGATGCAGGCCTCGACGGACGGGTCTCGAAGCTCGTCGACCGAAAGATGCACAACGAGGAGATCCTCGCCGAAGCGGTCCGCGAAGTGGTCGGTCTCTCTCGCTCGGAACTCGACGATGACGCCGCGATCGCGCTCGCGCTCGACCCCGGCCGCAACCCGATCCTCGGCGACTCGCTGAACCTGACCACCCACGCGAAGATCACGCGGGCGCTCTTCCATCCTTCCTACACCTTCCGGAAGAAGATCTCGCACACGGCGGACAGCCAGGACCAGCGGCACCGAATGACCCCGGCCTCCCGGCCGATCTTGCTCGCGGCGTTCCCCGACGAACCCGACTTCATCCGTCCCGCCCTCATCGAGGAGCACGAATCGCTCCGCACCCTCTACGACCGAGCGATGGAGCGCACCTGGGAAGCGATCGCGCGGGTGAGGGCCGCCGGAGCGAGCGCGGAAGCGGCGTCGTATCTGCTTCCGAATGCGGTCGCGATCCGATTCACCGAGTCGAGCGACCTCCTCGCGCTCCGCCACAAGCACTCGATGCGCCTCTGCTACAACGCCCAAGAGGAGATCTGGCGGGCGAGCCGAGACGAAGCGGAGCAGATCGCCGCGGTCGAACCCCGTATCGGGAATCTCCTGCTGCCGCCCTGCACCCTCCGCCACCGTGGCGGGACCCGACCAGTATGTCCCGAGGGGGATCGGTACTGCGGTGTGCCGGTGTGGCGAGTGCCGAGGGAGGAGTGGGGGAGGGTGATCTAGCCCGGCCGTCCCCGTGGCCAGGTGATGGGCAGCTCGGACCGCGTTCTTCGAGTCCCGGCCGTCGCCGCTCTCTCCCCGAGGATGCCGCCTTTCCCCCCCCATCCGATACTTCCTGGACGACCTCCCGAGCGGGTCGAGGCTCCCGGCGGCTCCTCTGCGTCCCTTCGGGCCGTAGGCGCGCCTCCGAGGTGCTTCCGCTCATCTTGTCGTTGCAGAGGGGATGGACCGCTTCTGGATGGGGAGGCGGTGGCATGCTGCAATCCGACGCCTCCGCGCTCTTCATCCGGCGCCGTTGGCTCATCGCCGTGACGTTCTTCGTCACGGCTGCGGCCCACCTCATTGCTTACCAGACTCTCCCCGAGAGCTTTCAGGCGGATGCAGTCCTGCGACTGCGCCCCCGCGCCGCGCCTTCGGTTCGGGCCGGGGGGATCGAGGGGATCGAGCTGCACGATCCATTCGGCTTGCCTCTCCTCGAACAGCTTCTCGTCGATCCCGAGTACCACGAGGCCGTGCGTCGCCGGCTGTGGGCCGAGGACCCTGCTCTCGCCGATGCATGGCACCCCCAGAGTCTCGAGCTCGCTCCTCTCGAGGGTACGGGGAACGAGTTCCTCCAACTGACCTACCGCGATTCCGATACCGAACGGCCTGCGCTCATCCTCTCGCACGCGGCCGAGGCGCTCGAGGAGGTCGCTCAGAATTGCTACGAGGAAGATCTCGAGCGGGCGCGAGGGCGCCTGGGCGATCAGGTCGACACGACGGCGACCGAACTGCGACGGCTCGAAGCGGGATTGAAGGAGTTGCGTCTGCGCGCCCAGCTCCCTCCCGAGGCCGAAGGAGTTCGCACGCACCGAGAGGCAATCCTCGTTTCGCTCGACGCGATCGCGATGCGTCTGGTCGAAGTCGAGGGCGAGTCCACCGAGCTCCGAACCCGTCTGGAGCTCCTCGCCGAAGCAGCGGGCGACACCACGCTCGAACCGGATCGCCTCCTCTCCCGCCTCGCGGGGACCCCGGCGGCCCAGGTGGTCGAGCGGGTGGCGACGCGCCTCGTCGAGGCCGAGCTCGAGATCGCGCGATTGCGGGGGATATTCGCGGATGAGCACCCGGAACTTCGCCGAGCGCTCCGGCGCCTCGAGGCGGAGAACGAGATCTTCCAGGCGCTGTTCGATCAGTCGACCCCCCTCGGTCG
>JAQBGV010000010.1:0-35571 GCA_032128395.1 Planctomycetota bacterium
ACCTTCGGCGAGCCAGTCCCCCCTATTTGCCGCCCTCGTCCGGGGGCTGCGGGCCGACGTCGGGGGTCGGCGGCGGGGGGGATCGGAGCGGGCTCCGGCTCTGGCGGACGCAGCTGATCGAGACTCTTGAACAAACCGTCCGCCGAATAGGTCGGGAGTAGGAACACCCTATCATCTCCGCGACGACGTCCGTACGTGCCCTCCCGGGATCCGTCGATCGGTCCGTTCTGACCGATCTCGATGACGATCGGCTCGTCGTCCTTCCGCGTGATCGTCAACGTCCTCTGGGGCGGCTCGAGGCCGTACCCTGCGATCCCGCTCGGGTCGGCGGTGGCGCTCCCACGCACACTGCGCACGGTATTGCGTAGACCCCGTACGATGGCGGGATCCGCTTCGAACACGTCCGGTGAGATCACCTTCCAGCTGACGATCGTCGCGGGCTCGCCCGGATCACCATTCGCAGTGGGGGTGGTCGTCTGAGACTCGATCTGGCGCAGGTCGATGGTGCCCTCCTCGGTCTCGAAGACGAAACCAGTGATCGCGGTCTCCTCCTGGAGCGAGAGAAGGGTGAGATCGATCCACTGGTCGATGAGGAGCCTTCCGCCCATCTGCGAACTGTATCGGAGGTTCGGGCGGATCGAGTACACCTCCGCTTCGTCACCGAACCGAAGATAGACCCGGTCGAAAGAGTCGACCTTCCCGATCGTGATGGCGCAGGGTAGGCCCGCCCCGCTCCCCTCGAGTTCGACTCGGAGCCCGCTCGCAGCGTCCACTTCGAAGGCGGCATGACTCGCCGAACTGCTCCCGCGTCGCTCGGGGGACGAGATCGCCACGATTTCTGCGAGGAAAGTCTCCACCTTCTTCGCGTCCGCCGCGTAACCGAAGCGGGAGGTCGCCGACCAACCGTCCCCCACCCGCGCCAACTCCAAACGTGCGTCTCCCGAGGCGAGGGTGACTCCGTTCACGGTGGTGAGATCGATACCGACGATCCTCACCACTCCCTCCGGCAACGCCTCCGGTCCGCTGAACTCGGATTCCCCGGTAAACACGTAGAGAACGAGTCCCAGCAAACAGAGAGCACCGATCACTGCGAGGTTCTTGGTCGCCGGCACGGCTACCCCTCCTTCTCGACGAACCGAGCCTCGTAGCCTCGGGCACGCCCACCGCGGGCGAGGTACCGAGCGAGCCCGAGGAAGAGGATCAGGGCGGGCACCCCCAGCAGATTGCCGAACACCGCGAGATTGCGCTCGCCCTGCGACGATTTCCGGAGCGGCCGTGCGACCTGCGTCTTCGCTCGAATCTTCACCAGGTCCTGCCCGAGTGCGAAGGTCTCGACCGCATTCAGGAGGAACGGGATGTTGGTGCCGTACATCCGGAGCGCAGTCACCTTCGCGAAGTCTGCAGAGCCGATCACGATCACCTGACCCGGAGCACCCGCGAGGGCGGGAACCACCAGCTCTGGAGCTTCCTCGGGTGTTCCGTTCTCCGACGGGGGCGTGGACTCTCCGGCAGGAGACCACTTCGGCATCGGAGAACCCGCCTCGAACGCAGTCGGGAAGGTTCCCTCCAACATCGCCGCGAGAAGCTGCTCACGGAGCGCCAGCTCCCCCGGCGGATCGAGCATCCCGCGGTCGAGCGTCGGCCTCCACGCGGTGAGCCACGTTCGGTCACTCGTCGTGGCGAGCGGCGTGAAGGTGATCCCGTTCTGCTCGAGGACGAGCGGGTTCGCGCGAATGGCAGATGCGAACGGGAAGACCAGCGCCGAAAGACCCTGAGTGATGGGGCTCTCGATGTTCAGGCCCCGACCCTGGATGAGAGGGCAGAGGGAGAACGGGACCTGTCGACGCATCCGCATGCCGAAGTTCGTCTCCTCGACCACTTCGACCGGGGCACGTTGTTCCGAGCAGACGAGATCTCGCCCGAGCGAGAATCCCCACTTCTCGAAGAGCATCCCGAGGCTCGGACCGAGCGGGGTCAGCCCAGCCTGGAGCTGTTCGAGATTCGCGGTGGTGTGCGAGACGAGCAGGATCGCCGGGCGGCCCCGTGCGATCGAGCGGTCGATCTCGTAGATCTGCCGTCGGGTCAACGCGTTCGGCTCTGCGACGATGAGGAGCTTTGCCTCCTCGGGGATCACCGAATCCTCTGTGATCCTGACTTCGACGATGTCGAACTGGGGCGCGAGCACCTGCTTGAGGAACGGCTCGTAGGGGTGGATCGACCGCGGGCCCTGCTGAAAGGGATCGCTCGGATCGGGAGGGAGTTGGATAACGTCGTCCGGCTTCCCGAGGAAGAACGCCACCTTCGGCTTCGTCTCGACGGTGAGCTTGACGATGCGATTGGCGAGCTCGTACTCGAGTCCGTCGAGGCTCTGGTGCACCGACATCACTTCGGGCTGACGAGCGAGGTAACGGATCTCGATCGATGAGTAGAAGTTCGCGACCTCGAACCGGTCCTTCTCGATCGACTGACCGCGCAGTTCCGGGATCCCCTGATTTCCGAGCTCCTCCTTCTTCTCTTCCGCCCAGCGGAGTTCCTCGCGCTCGCCGATGTCGAACTTCGACGATGCTGGGTCCTCTTTCGCGGGATCGTCGGGGGAACTCTCGTCCGCCGGAGCGCCCTCCCCTTCTTCCGCGACCTTCTCCTTCCGCTTCGCGGCGACGTGTGCCTCGATCAATCGGTAAGGATCGATGACCCTCAACTCGACCTGGCCGTCCGCAGCGCGGGCGTACTCCTTCAGAAAGTCGACGGAGTCCTGTCGAAGGTTCTGGAATCCGGGAGGGAGCTTCTCGGAGACGTAGTAGGTGATCGTCACCTTGTCGGTCAGGTCACTCAAGATTTTCGCACTCTCGGTGGTGATCGTGTGAAGGCTCTCCTCGGTGAGATCGATGCGCGCATCGAATCGATCCGCGAGCAGGTTCGCGAATCCGAGGAACCCGATGAGGAGCACCAGGAAGATCGCCCAGCGCGTGAGGAATTGGTTTCTCCGCACTGTGCCTCCTAGTACTTTTTCCACTCGACGTTGAACGTATTGAGTGCGAGGAAGAGCACACTTCCCGCCACGAAGTACGCCACGTCACTCAGCGCGAGCACCCCGCGCTCGATGCTGTCGAAGTGCGAGATGACGCCCGCCTGCTCGACCAAGCGGGCGAGAGCTGGGCTCTTCGCAGCGAGGATCGCGGCGAACATCGGGCTCAGGACGAGGGTGAAGATGATTCCCAGGAACACCCCGACCAACATCGCGATGACTTGGTTCTGGGAGAGCGAGCTCGCGAAGCAGCCGATCGCGACGAAGAACGCTCCGATGAAGAGGCACCCCGCGTACCCCCCGATGATCGGGCCCCAGTCCGGCTCCCCGAGCAAACCGATCGCGAGGGGGATCCCCGCGGTGCAGAGGAGGCTCGCGCCGAGCACCGAGAGCGCGGCGAGGTATTTCCCTAGGACGATGTCTCGGGTGTGGAGTGGGAAGGTCGAGAGCACTTCGGCCGTGCCGACCCGGAATTCGTCCGACCAGAGCCGCATCGTGATCGCGGGGGCGAAGACCAGGAGCGCCCACGGCATCACCGCGAAGAGGCTCCGCATCTCCGCCCGTTCGAATGCGAAGAACGGCTTGTACAAGAAGAGCCAGAAGCTGAGGAAGAGCACCAGGAACGCGATGAAGATCGCCGCGATCGGAGTGTTGAAGTACGCCTTGAGCTCGCGACGGTAGACGACTCCGACGCCGGTCATGCTACGCCTCCCCCGGGTGCCGCGCCGGTCAGACGCAAGTACGCTTGCTCGAGCGTCGCGTGATCGCGCCTGATCGCGACCAGTCGCCCCCCCGATTCGGCCGCGAGCCGCTCCGCGGCATCGCTCGCGGGGATCGTGCTCCCCGCGCGGTAGATGCGCTCCCCTCCGGACCGGGTCGGCGACGCGAGCCCCAACTCCGCCCGGGAGCTCTCGCCGAGCTCACTCCCGCCGGTGATCACCACTTCCCACGACCCCGCGTCGACCGCCCTCGCGAGCGCGTCGGGGGTGTCATCGGCGATCAGGTGGCCCGCGTGGATCACCAAGATCCGGGTGCAGATCGCTGCGATCTCCTGGAGGATGTGGGTCGAGAAGAGGATCGCGCGCTCCCGCGCAAGATCGCGCAGAAGAGCGCGAATCTCGACGATCTGCTGCGGGTCGAGTCCGTTCGTCGGCTCGTCGAGGATCAGCACCGGCGGGTCGTGCAGCATCGCTTGGGCGAGCCCGACCCGCTGCCGGAATCCCTTCGAGAGAGCCCCCGTGGCCCGCTTGCGCATCCGCCCGAGCCCGAGCCGCTCGATCAGTGCATCGATCCTGCGCGTCGCCTCCGCCCCCTTCATGCCGCGACTGCTCGCGACGAAGCGCAGGTACTCGTCGACCTGCATCTCCCAGTAGAGCGGCAGGCTCTCCGGGAGGTAACCGAAGCGCCGCCGCGCCTCGAGGGGGGCACCGGTGATGTCGATGCCATCGACCCGCGCGGTACCGCGATCGGGGATGAGGACTCCGGTGATCATCTTCAGCGTCGTGCTCTTCCCCGCCCCGTTCGGGCCGAGAAAACCCAGGATCTCTCCCCGCCGGAGCGAGAAGGAAACCCCGGTCACGGCTTTCGTGTAGCCATAGGTCTTGTGGAGGTCGATCGCCTCGACGAGCAACCCCGTCACTACGGCTCCGCCGGTCGGAGTCGGAGTTGGTCCGGTGGACGTTTCCGCCATCGGCCGTCTCCCCCAATCGGTATGAGATGGATGCGAGTCACCGCGATCGCCATGGTGGGCGCCCCGCGTGCCCTGGAAGTGTATAGGGACGCGGGGGGGCGATTTCAAGGGAGCGTGGCACTCTGAATCCGCCTCGAGGGCCGATTTGCCGCCGACTGGGGAAACTATTCGAGCATCGAGGCCAGTTCCACGATGCTGCGGACATCGCGGCCGAAGAGGAGCGTGCTCGCGCCGATCGCCTTCACCGCCGCGATATTCGTCGGCCAATCGTCGACGAAGAGCACTTCGCCGGGTTGGATCGTCTCGCCGCGGATGTCATGGAAAGCACGGATGATATTGAGAACCGCCTGGCTCTTCTCCTGCCAACCGTACTGCGGAAATTCGAAGCGATCCTTGATCTCGAAGAGCTCGAGCAGCTCCTCGCAGACTTCGGGATCGCTCCGGCTCGCGAGGGAGGCGTGCAGATGCCGACGATCGAGGCTGCGCAAGAGCGCCCGCACCCCGGGAAAGAGCCGAATACTCGCGGTCTCCCCGATCGCCTCGCGGCTGCTCACCAGCGTGAACGGGCCAGTGATCGGTTCGAGACTCGTCTGGTTGACGGTCCAAAGGGTCTCGTCGAGGTCGAATACGAACAGCTTGTAGCGCATGAGTGATCTCGAGTTCCAGAATAGCCCTGAGCCGGAGGGGGCCCGCCCAGTGGCCGAAGGGCCACGGCAAGACGCCCCGCTTCGGGGCCGCGAGACGGTTCCCCTCCGCGATTCTTAGGAGAGAGCGATGAAAACTGCAAGGATCGACAGGCTGGCTTCGAGAGATCCCACCCACTTCGCCACCGATCGTTGTGGGGCGGCACCCATCCAGCCGATACCAGATGATGAGAGATCCTCGACCGATCGGGGGTCACGCGGGCCACGGGAGGAATCGATGCACCGACGCACCACACTCTTGCTCATCGCCGCTGCCGTGCTCTGGGGTGGGCTCGGATGCGCGGGCGGTCCGTTCCATACGATCTTCCGCGGCCCGGGAGAGTCGATCCCAGCCCAGGACCCCCGATCGGTAGCCTACATCGGCCTCACCCGGGTCGCTGGAGGTGCTGTCGGGGATGACCTCTTCCCCGCCCCACTCCCCGACGGCACCGGAGTGGTCTTCTCCTCCGATCGCCACAGCCGAGAGCTGAAACTCTACCTCGAGGAACCGCGGCGGGCCGGAGCGCTCCGACTCACCCACGGAGCGGGGGACGACGTCCACCCGGCCGTTTCGCCGGATGGATCGAGCGTCGTCTTCGCGAGCAATCGGGACGGCGACTGGCGGATCTACCGGATCGCCGACCTCGCCGGGAGCGCTCCACCCCAGGCTCTGACGGAGCCGGGCGCCGACGCCCTCCATCCCGCTTTCGACGCGGACGGGAAACGGATCTGCTACATGCGCCGCTCACCGCGGGGGGTGTGGGAGGTCTGGGTCCTCTCCCTCGTCGACAGCACCGAGCGCTTCATCGGGTCGGGGCTCTTCCCGGAATTCCATCCGACGAAGGAGCGGATCGTCGTGCAGCGTGCACGCGACCGGGACGACCGTTGGTATTCGATCCACTTGATCGACCTCGAGGACGGCCGCGAGCGTGAACTGGTCGCCGGGGCCGACTGGGGAGCGGTCAATCCGAGCTTCTCCCCGGACGGTCGCTGGATCGTGTTCAACAGCGTCAGGGAGCGGAGCGACGACGACGCCCGCCCCGATCATGGCGACGACCTGTGGTGCATGACCGAGGACGGCCGGCAACTGACCCGTCTGACCGAAACCGCACGCTCGGAGTGGAACCCGGTGTGGGCAAAGGATGGTCAGGTGTACTTCACGGCGACGCAGGGAGAGCGAGTCGGCATCTGGCGCGTGACGCCGAGATTGCCGTAGTGTCCTGAGTCAGAAGTTCACGTGCAAAGTGGCGGGGCCTCGGCTTCGTTCGCTCACCCCGTCACCGAGATCGACGAGGTCGGCGCCGCCACCGGTGGACCGCTGGTCCGCTCCGATTTCGCCTTGTCGACCGCCTCCCGCCAGAGGTCGCGGATCTGGCGCATCAAGCGGGTGCCCTCCTCGACCTTCTCCACGTTCGCTTCGAGGTTACCCTCGAAGAGTCGTTCGAAGGTGAAGCGGTAGAGATCCATCAGACGCTCGTAGAGTTCGAGTCCGATCGCGGGGCTGAGCGCGCCCATCAACTCGAGGATGATCTTCTGGGCGCGCAGGAGTTGATCGTGCCGCTTCTCGATGTCCTGCTCTTTCCCCCGGTGAAGCTCGATGAGCGCCCCCTCGCAGAATCGGACCCCGCCGTCGAGCAGCAACATGAGGAGATCGTCCTGGGCCGCCGTGCCGACCTGGACCTCTCGATAGCGGCGGGTCGGGTCTGGGGAGGTCACCTCCGGAGCCCTCCGAGCTGGGCGTTCAGGCGATCCATGGTGGCCTGACTCTGCGCCATGATCTGCTCGAGCTGAGCGAACTGGCGCCGCAGGATTTCTTCGCGACTGACCAGACGTTCTTCGATCCTCTCGATCCGGTCCTGGAGCGTCTCGATCAGATCGTCGAGACCGTCCGATCGCGTCTGGAGCACCCCGTCGTCGGAGTCGGTCAGGGCAGAGATCGCGTCGCTGAAGCGCGCCGCGATCCCCGGGTCACGATCGAGGTCGATCGGCGATCCGGTGAGCACCCCCCCACCTTCGGTGTCCGCGCTGCGCGAGATGCCGAGGTCGTTCGCGGTGCCGGAGGAGTTGATCGTGAGCGCCCGAAACGTGTTCGTGCCGGTGGTCAAGTCGTGCAGGACGATCGAACGACCGTCGGTCGAGAGCTCCGCAGTGAGCATCCCCGCCCCCGCGGTCTCGATCGCCGCAAGCACGTCCGCCACGGTTACCGCGGTGTCGAGGTTCAACTCGATCTGGGTACCGTCGCGAAGCTCGAAGCGGATGTCGTCCTCGCCGACCTTGGTGCGGACTCCACTCCCATCCTCGAACTCATCGAGAGGGGTCGTCCCCACGAGGGTGCGTGACGCCCCGAAGAGACGTTCGACGGCGGTGGGATCCTCGGCGAGAGCTGAGTCGAACTGAGCGCGATCGAGCTGGAACCGACCACTCCGGTAGCGGATCCCGACCTCTGAGAGGAGCCCGAAACGGTTCTCGATGCCGTCTCCGAGAGGACGCGTCATCGCCCGAATGATGTTTCTCTGGACGTTGCGCACCGTGCTGTCGCCGAGCAGAATTCCGCGCTGTTCGGTCTCCAGGTTGAAGTCGGTCAGGTCGCCGATCATCTCGAAGACCTCGTTGAGCGCCGCGACCAGTCCCGCAACCTCGTCGGCGACCGCTTCGCGATCCTCGTTGACGGTCACCTGAATTGGAGTGGTCGAGACCCCACGGGCGGTGACGGTCAGCCCTTCGACCACATTCTCGTAGCTGTTGGTCGCGCTGCGGATCATCAGAGAGCTCGAGCCATCTCCGTCCTCCCCGTACAGGAGGACACCGTCGCGTGCGGTGGCTGTTTGCTGGAACCCGAGCGCTGTGGTTCCACTGACATCCACCTGCAGACGCGCGGCACGGCCGGTGTTTCCCGAAACGATGGAGAGCCGGAACGGCGCGCTCGCGGAGCCATCGTTCAGAATGCTCGCCCCGATCCCGAGCCCGAGTTCCGAGATCGCCTCCCGAACATCCTGTAGGGTGTCATCGGCATCGATCGTGATCGTCCGCTCGAACGAGCCGTCGATCACCCCGGGGTTCGTCGCGTCGCTCACGCCGAGGATTCCGAGATCGCGGGCGGTGGTGCCCCCCCCGACCTCCTCGATGCGCAAGACTCCAGCCCCGGTCAGGGAGGAGATCACGAGACCGTTCCCCTCCGCGTTGATCGATACCGTGATGTCGCTGGTCGCCCCGGCCCCTTCGATGTCGCGGATCACGTCCGCGATCGTCTTTTCCTGTCCGAGGTCGACCGTGAAACTGACCCCGTTCGAATCGGTGAGGCGGATCTTGCCACCGGCGACCCCTCGCCCACCATTCAAGGTCGCGAGGCGGGTGTTCTCATCGACGTAGCGCGGGTCGAGGTCCGTCCCCGCGAGCTCGGGGCCCGCAACGGATCCCAAGAGTCCGAGCTCGGCTGCGGTCGTCCCCCCCCCGACCTCCGCGACGGAGAGGTCCCCGGTGCCGCCGGAGGAGTCGACGAGACGGAGGCCGTTCCCGACGCGATTCATCGAGGCGGTGACCCCCGCCCCCGACGCATCGATGGCGCGGATCACATCCCTGACGGTGCGCGCGGACGAGAGGTCGACCGTGGTCACCGTCCCCGCCCGGTTCGTGATGTCGATCGAGCCGGCGGCGATCCCGCTCCCTCCGTGGAGATTCGAGAGCAGTCGGTCATCGAGACCCGCGAGCGACGCGCTGCCGGTGATCGTCCCACCCGCGCCGCTCCCGGTGAGGCCGAGGTCCTCGGCGGCGGAGGAGAAGACCCCGCTCGTGACGGTGAGTGCTCCGGTGCCGGGACCGTTGTCGGTCAGGTCGAGTCCATCGCCGGCGGCATTCACGCTCAGGGCGAGATCGGGATCGAGAGTTGCGAGGGCGTCGATCAGCCCCTGGACCGTCGTGACGCCATCGAGATCGAGGGTGTCGACGGTGCCGTCACGCCGGGTGATGGAGAGGTCGTCCCCGGCGCCGGTTCGGATCCCGAGGCCGTCGCGGAGGGTCGCGAGTGACGTAGCGGCGGTGATCCGGTGAACGTCGGCTCCGGCCAGCGTCGTCCCCGTCGCGATTCCGAGGATGCCGAGGTCGAACGCGGTCTGCCCCTCGCCGAGATCTTCGACGGTGAGGTTTCCGGTTCCCCCGGAGGTGTCCTCGAGGAGGATTCCGCGCCCCGAGTCCGAGATGCGGGCCGAGACCGAGATCCCCCCCGCACTCCCGATCGCCCCGAGGACGTCATCGACATCGATCGCGGTCGAGAGGTCGACGAGCGTGCTCGCGCCGGAAGCGTCGGTGATCCGGATCGATCCCCGCTGGACTCCTTGCCCACCGTTGAGTGCGTCGAGATCGGTGTCGACGTCGACGTGCCCCCCGAGCTCGAGGGTGAGCGATCCCGCCCCGACGAGCGCATCGTTCGTCGCGAACCCGTTCGAGGTGTATTGACTCGCGCGAGCGGTAGAGAGCACCCGAAACGCGTAGCTCCCCGGCGGCGTGCCGCTGCCGGCGGACGCGGTCAGGAGGTCCGGGTTGGAGGACTCCACATTCACCCCGCGGAAGAAGTCCGGGTCGGCGAGCCGACGGGACGAGATCTGCATGGCGAGCAGCCGAGCGGAGAGGTCGAGGTAGGCGGCCTGCTTGTTCTGGGCCCTCTCGACCTGTCCCTGGATCAGGGTGATCGGTCGACGCTCCAGGCTGAGAAGCTGCTGGATGATCGACGAAGTGTCGAGGCCCGAGGCCAGTCCATCGATGCTGAACAAATTGCCTCTTTCCGGTTCACCCTGCTCGATCTTCGACATCGACTGCGAGCCCGGACCCGTTCTCGGGCTCGGGCGCAGTGGTGCTCGAGACTTCGACGAGTCGGGTTCACACCCGATCGTCGAGCAGGATTCCCGTGAGCTCCCGGAAATGGTCCCGGATCTGGAGGACCTCTTCCGCGGGAATGCTCCTGATCACTTCATCGGTCGCTGAATCGATGACCTGAACCATGAGGTCCCCCTCCCCCATCTGGAAACGGACCTTGGAAGAGTGGCGAAGGAAGTCGTTCAGGCGCTCGGTCGCGGCCGCGAGTTCGGCGGGCTCGACCGCACGCGCGGAGCGCGCGGGGGCGTCGTGGAGGGGCGTGGACGACTCCGGCGCAGCCTCCTGGCTCTTCGGGGCTTCTTGCGGGGTGGGGCGGACCGGTGCTGTCGGCGCGGTCCCCCCCGCGGGTCGGATCGATGAGATCGGTTCCATGCGTGGCTCCCTGAAGAATGGGGCTCCGCCCCGGGCTTCCTTGCCCGGGGCGGGGCCAACCCCTCGGTCGTCCCGGTGGACTACGCGAGGAGCGTCAGAACGGATTGACTGATCAGGTTCGACTGGGCGAGGACGGCGATCCCCGATTGGTACAGGATCTGGTTCCGCGTGAAGGCCGCGGTTTCCTCGGCGAAGTCGAGGTCCCGAATCGTGGACTCGGTGGCGCTGAGGTTCTCGATCGCCACCCGCAACGAGCTGAGGTTGGTGTCGATCGTCTGCGACTGGAACGCGCCGAGGTAGGCGCGGTGGTCGCTGATCTCGTTGATCGCCTCATCGACGATACGCAACGCATTGGCGGCGTTGGTGGAGAGGTCGTTCGCCGATCCCGACGTCATGCTCGAGAGGAACCCGCCGATGGTGATGTTGTTGCCGCCCATCCCCGTGACGATGCGCTCACGAGAACCGAGGACGGCGGAACTGACGTTCTTGAGCCCGACCTGCTCACGGTCTGCGGTCGAGTACGACTGGTTGAGCTGAAAGACCAGGCCGTCGTTCTTGACGTCGAATGTATAGGCGGTGCTCGCCACCGCCGTCGCGGAGTCGAGACGGATGTCTGCACTCAGGACGTCTGAAACGACCCGGATGTTGAAGCCATCGGCCTTGAAGGCGATCCCGTTGACGTCACCAGTCAGGTCGACGCCATCATCGCTCGCGACGGTGCCGACTGCTTGCACTCCGGTCGTGGTCGTGATGTCTCCCGACATCACTTCGATCGAGGCCGACTGGCGCGAGCCATACTCCACGCTCAGAATCTCGTTGCTGGTGCCGTCGGCGTAGATCCCGGTTTCCGAGGTGTAGGTGTTGATCGCATCCCGGAATTGGGCAGCAGTGGCCCCCGCCATCACGGTGATGTCGCGGGTTCCCTGGGAACCGGTGACGCGCAGGGTGACCCCAGCCGTGGTGCTGGAGAAAGTACCGAACGCACCCCCCCCCGGAGCTGCTGCACTCAGATTTGCCTGCTCCGCGAGCTGGGCCCCGGTATTGATCGTAAAGGTCTGGCTGGTCGTCGAGAAATCATCGAACGTGACGCTCTGAACGTTGATGTCTTCGATCACCGCCGCTTGGTTGAGCGTGTTGATCCCACTCGAACCGTCGAGCAGGTTGCGGGTCGCGAAGCGGGTGGTCTGGGAGATCCGGTCGATCGAGCGCAGGGCGTTGTCGATCGAGTCCTGCTCCGCATCGATCTGCGCCGGGTCGTTCCCTCCGGTGTTCATGGCGAAGACCACCGACTCGCGGATATCGATCAGGAGCGAGTTCACCTCGTCGAGAGCCGCTTCCGCGGTCCCCATCAGGTTCGAGGCGTTCTGGGAATTCTCCACCGCCTGCTTCATGCCGCGAATCTGGGCACGGAGCTGTTCGGAGATCACGAGCCCGGACGGGTCGTCCGAGGCACGGTTGATGCGCAGGCCGGTCGAGAGGCGCTCGAGCGAGCCCTTCTGCGCTTCATCGGCGCGGTGCAGGTTGCGCAGGGCGCCGATCGACGAAACGTTGGTATTGATCCGAAGACCCATGTCGAAATCCTCCTTGATTTCGGGTGTGTCGCCCCAGTCCATGGGGCGTGGTTGCCACTCCGCGATCTTGTGGAGTGGTGACCTGATCGGGTGATTGGCGTGCGTGTCGTTTCGGCCTGAGCCAGACCTCCTGTTCTTTCGAAATGGCCGTCATCGAGGAAACAGGAGGTTCATCGGTTCCACTGGAGTGGAATCTGAAACAGCCGGCGAGGGGGGATCTCAAGCTGAGCAGAGACATAGAGTTACGGAGCAGACAATATTTGTCGCTCGGGGCTCTGGCGTGTTTCGAGAATCAGATCGGGCCCGGACAGCGCCCGGGCCCGATGATCTCTTCCGTGACTGCTCCCCTACTGCAACAACTGCAGCACCGAAGCAGGGATCTGATTCGCCTGCGCCATCACGGACAACCCAGCTTGGAACAGCACCTGGGTCCGCGCCAGCTCGGCGGTCTCTTCCGCGATGTCGACATCTCGGATCCTCGACTCGCTCGCCCGCAGGTTCTCCATGTGGACGGCGAGTTCGCGCAAGCTCGGCTCGATGTTGTCGTTGACGAAGGCGCCGAGGTACGCCCGGACCCCCGAGATCTGGTCGATCGCCACGTCGACGATTCGGAGCGCGTTCGCTGGGTCGTTGAAGAGGTCGTTGCTCGCCCCCGAGCCCACGCTCGACAGGAATCCGAACTTCGTCTGGCCGGCGCTCGTGACCTCGAGCCGGCCGAGGTTCGCGGAATAGAGTGCGGGGAGCCCGATGATCGCCTGGTCGTTCGAGGTCGCCTCACTCGAGATCTGGAAGAGCAGCCCGGAGCGGGCGAGTTCGAATTCGTAGCTCCCGACCCCCGTCCCCTCCGCGAGGTCAAAGTTCCCGGCGAAGACCGAGGAGACCACGGAGATGTGATTTCCCTGCGAGTTCACGTTCACGCCGTTGAGGTTCGCGCCGACGTCCTGACCGTTCGACACCACGAAGTCGCCGTTGTTGACCAGCACCCCTCCGGCCCCGAGGAAGGTCCCCACCCCCGAAACCTTCTCGAGACGCACCTGGACGTCCTCCCCGAATGATTCGCTGACAATGGTCCCTGCGACGGTGTCGACGTAGACCCCGGTGTTTCCACGGAACATGTTCAGCGAGGAAGCGAGCTGGTTGATGTCGGCACCGTCGGGGATCGAAATGTCCTCGGTCCCGAGCGGGCCGGTGACCCGGACGACGACGGATCCACCAGAGGTAGCGAATCCGCCCGCCCCCACGGCGGCAAAGCTCGCCTGCAGGGCCGGCTGGGTGACTTGCAGGCTGAACGTCGTGGTCGGCTGCGTGGGGTCGAAGTTGACCGAGATCGGGTTCAGGTCGGTGATCTCGGGGGGGCGCGTGACGATGTCGAAGCCGCTCTCGCCATTGAAGAGGTTTCGGGTCGCGAAGCGCGTCGTCGATGCGATGCGATCGATCGCCTCGAGCGCCTGGTCGACCGAATTCTGCTCCGCGGTGATCTGCTCCGCGGAGGCGCCGCCGGTGTTCATGGCGTAGATCGCCGACTCCCGGATCTGGATCAGGATCGTGTTGATCTCCGACAACGCCGCTTCCCCGGTCTGAAGCAGGTTGCTCGCATTCGCAGCGTTCTCGGAGGCCTGCTTCAGGCTGCGGATCTGCGCGCGGAGCTGCTCCGAGATCACCAGTCCCGATGGATCATCGGATGCGGTGTTGATGCGAAGCCCGGTCGAGAGCCGCTGCATCGAGCGTGTGAGGTCCGAGTTCGCGAACTGCAGCTTTCGCAGCGCGGTCAAGGATGGGATGTTGGTGTTGATTCTAAGTCCCACGATTCACCTCCGAGCTCGACGACCCGGTCGGGGTCGTCCGCAGTGCATGCGCTTTCGTCTTGCGCTTCCCTTTTTCGCGAGCCAGGTCGAGCACCTCGACGAGACCCGGATCCGACACCCGCGTGGCGTCTTCGTTCGCCCGGGAGATCTCGACGTACACCTCCTGGCGGTGCACGCTCACGTCCATGGGGGCATCGATCCCGATCCTGACTCGGTCCCCCTTCACCTCGAGCACCCGCACGATGATGTCGTGCCCGATCCGGATCTCCTGGCTCGGGGAGCGGGTCAGGACGAGCATGCGTCACCCCCCTCTTTCAATTTTTCCGGGGCGGACTGGAGCAGCGGCGCCCGCACCGAATAGCGATCGCCCTCGAGGACGAGCTGCACTCCGGTCCGGTTTCCGGTGTGGATCACCACCGGACCTCGCAGATTCGCGGTGATCTTCTTCGGATCCTCGGGGACGACGAGGATCACGCAGACCAGGGCCTCTTTCTCGTCGCGGATCCCGAGCATCGCCTGTTCCGCGGGAGCGATTTCCACTTCGTAGTCGGGAAAGAACGGGAGCGGCTCGCACACCAGGAACGCGAGCTCCGGATCTTCGATCGACTGCATCCAGAATACGGGTCCCATGGCGCTCTCATCGTGGAGGAACACGAACCGCTGCGCGCGGGGTAGCCCGACGAGCCCCCGCGGGAAATGCAGCAGCGTCTCTGCCTCGACCGTAACTTCTCCGAACCTCGCGGTGGGGAAGACCAGCTTCCCGGTCTTCAATTCCGCCGTCGTTTCGCCCACCACCGTCTGCTCGTCCATGGCATCCTTTCCACGGGGAGGTCGCCGCAGCGACGACCGCACCCCTCTCGATCAAATTCCGATGTAGTCGAGGATCGACTGTTGCATCAGGCTCGCGCTCGTTTGCAGCGCAGCCTGGTAGAGAGTCTGTTGGCGATTGAACTTCACGATCGCCTCGGCGAGGTCTGTGTCCGACTCGAGTGAGATCCACTCCTGGGTCTCGAGGCTCTCGAGCTGGTTGCGGCGCTCCGAGATCTCGAGTCGACGCACCCGACTCCCGACTTCTGCGCGAGCATCGAGGATGCGCTGGTGTGCGCCATCGAGCGCGCGCAGCGCGCTCTCGATGCTCGGGACGTCCGAAGCCTGGAGTCCGCGCGCCAGCAGCGCGAATCCGTCGAAGGCGCTGTTCGTGCGGATTCCCCCCGGTTCGAGCGGCTCACCCTCGAGGATTCCTCCGGTCGAGGAGCCATCGATCCGCAGACCGCTCGCCGCGAACGAACCGTTCCTCGATTCGACGCGAAGCTCGTCCGGCCCGAGGGTCAGATCGCGTAGCCGCAACCGATCTTCCCCCGCCACCACCTCGGCGAAGATCACACCGACGTTGTCCGGGTGCGTGTTGATTCGGTCGACGACGTCCGCGAGCGTGATCGCGCCCGTCACATCGACGTCGAACCCGGTGCCATCCCCGGCGGTCACTCGGAAGTCGCTTCCGGGGACGCTGGGGACTCCGAACCCGCCGTGCATCTGCGCGAGCGGCAGCTGGTCGGTCGGGATGATGAATCCGAGCTGGGCCCCGCTCTGTCCCGTCCCCTCGATCACGCGAAGGTCGGCGCCGGCGAGACTCGAGACGATCTCGATTCTGCGGCCGTCCGCGGTGATCCGTGCCAACGCCCCGACTCCGGCCGTGTTGACCGCGTTCAGAAGCTGCTCGACCGTCTCGACCCCGGTGAGATCGATGCCGGCGCTCAGATTTCCGTTCTGGATCGTGAAGCCGTCGGGATCGACGCCGAGGCCGTCGCGCAGGAGCGAAACCCGCGTCAGTGGCCGGATCGACGGGTCGAGGTCGTCTCCGCCGAGGCTCGGTCCGGCCGAGAGCTGCGCTATTCCCAGATCCCGCGCCGCGGTGCCCCCGTTCAGGTCGGTCACCGAGAGGTCGGCCCCCGCCATCGAGAGCGAGATGCCATTTCGAGAAGCGTCGAGCGCGGCGGTGACGAAGCCGCTCGCGTTGATCCGATCGAGCGTGTCACCGATCGTCTTCACCCCGGTGAGGTCGATCGTCTCCGTACCGCCGCTCCCGTCCCGAACCTCGATCCGCCCGAGCCCGATCCCACGACCGTCGTTCAGAAGACTCACCGGGGTATCGAGCGAGAGATTCGGGTCGAGGTCGATCGATGACGGGAGCGAAGCGGAGAAGCCGCCGAATGCGCGCACCCCACTGATCCCCGCTGCGAAGAGCATCCCCTGGGCGATCTCGATCTTCCCTTCGGTCGCATCTCCCCCGTAGGAGACGAAGGTCCCGACCCGCGAGAACGGCGCTTGGCTCACATCGTCCCCACCGAAGAGGAACCGATCCCCGAACTGCCGATTGGCGAGTGAGATCGCCTCTTCGACGAGGTGGGTCACTTCGACCGCCGCATTTTGGCGAGTGCCTTCGGTCGCGGTCGACTGGACCTGGCCGAGGGCGATCTCGCGGGCGTGGACGATCATCTCCTCGAGCTCGGCCAGCGAGCTCTCGGTCGCGCTCAGGCGAGACATCCCGGCGGTGATGTTGTCGCCGTACTGTTGGTTGCGTTCGAGGAGACGCTCCCAGCCGACGGTGCGCCGCGCCGCGAGTGGCGCGTCTCCGAGGGAGCCGATGCTCCTGCCCGTCGCGATGCTTCGCTCGCTCGCCGCCATCTGCTGCAAGTTTCTCTGCAGCGAATTCAAGATGCTTCCGCTGACCATCGAGTCGGTCACCCTGGAGATGCCGGGAAATCCGCTCATCCGTGCGCTCACTTCCGGTTCACACCGAGTTGATCAGGGTTTCGAGCAGTTGATCGATCACGCTGAGAAAGCGCGCGGCCGCTTGGTAGGCCCGCTGGTAGGTGATCAAGGAAATCGCCTCTTCGTCGATGTTCACTCCGGAGAGAGACTCCCGCTGGTTCTGGATCGCCTGGGTGATCGCGCCCTGGTTCGAGAGGTGATTGCGCGCCTCGGCGGCGTGCACTCCGATTTCTCCGATCAGGGCCAAGTACTGTCCCTCGAAGGTGTTCCCCGCCGCGAAGACCCCCTTGTCCCGGAGCGCCGCGATCTCGAGCGCCGAGGTGTTGTCCCCGGGGCCGCCGCCGCTCCCGGCAGAGACGAGGGACGCGTCGGCCAGCAGGGTGTCCGAAACCGCGATGTCGCGCGCATTCGTGCCGGTGAAGAGCCCGTTGATCCCGAGTGCCGTCAAGACCCCGGAATCGTCATCACGGAAGGTGAAGGTCACCCCGGGGTCGGAACTCCGGATCAAGAGACGACCGTCCGCAGTCACGGCGGCGGAGATCTCGGAGTGACTCGCGCCCGCGGTCAGGTTCACCTGCTCCGCGAGATCGGCGAGACTCATCCCCGCGGTGTCGATGTCGATGCGGAAGCTCTCCCGAGCCCCGTTCGCCTCGGTGACCACCTGCAGCGTGAAGCCGCCATCCTCGATCGAGAAGGGGAGGTTGGCCCCGGAGAGCGGCGCGTTACGGTCCGTGACCGCAGTTCCCGAGAGGATCTCGGAGAGGCGAGTGAGCCCCTCCCCGGTCGAGTGGATCGCGTTCACTTCGGAGATCATGCGTCCGGCGATCTCGTCGAGCTCCCGCCGCAGGTCGGGGAGAAGTGCATCGCGCCCCTCCTGGAGCGCGTCGAGCCGTCCTCCCACGGCCTGGAAGCGCGCACCGTCATCGGCGAACCGGACTTCGTGGAGGGAGATGTCTCCGTCGCTCGTCGGGACGAGGGTCAATTCGCGCGAGCGCCCGTCGAAGACGAGCATTTCGCTCCCCGCGAGGACCTGCACGCCGCCGGTCGAATTCTCGAGGACCCGGATGTCGACCTGCTCGGCGAGGGTGCCGAGGAGGACGTCGCGACGGGTGCGAAGATCATTGGCCGTGTCGCGGTTGATCCCGCCATCCTCGGCCGCGATGATCGCGCGATTGAGGGCCGCGATCTCTCGTGAGAGGCGATTCACATCGAGGACCGAGCCTTGCAGGTCTTCGTCGAGTCCCGCGCGCAGGTCTCGGATCCTGCTGTCCATGAAGTGCAGGGTCTCCGCCAGGGACTCCCCCTGCTGCAAGAGGAGGGCGCGGGCGGTCGGATCGTCTGGGTTGAGAGAAAGGTCCTGGACCGCGTCGAAGAACCCCCCCATCGCGGCAGAGAGTCCCCCCCCGCCCAAGTCGTTGTAGATCGACTCGGTCAGCGACCAGATCCGATTCTGCTCGGTCAGATTGGAGAGGTCCGAGCGCGAGTCACGGAGGGTCGACTCGAGATGCTCATCGACGATCCGCTCGATCCGCGAGACCCGCACCCCGGTGCCGAGTTGAGCGAAGACCAGGTCGTCGGACGGTGTGGGGGTCATCTGGACCCGCTGCCGGGCGTACCCCTCGGTCGTCGCGTTCGCGATGTTCTGACCGATCGTTTGGATCGCGGTCTGGTGTGCGCCGAGCGCGAGTCGCGCCATGTTCAGCGAGGAGAAGAGCGACATCTAGTACTCCAAGTCCGAAATTCGCGCACGAATTGACGTACCTTCGACGGCGGCACTGCGTTGCTACTGCTACTAGCCCATTCGGTCGAGCAACCTCGAGCCGCCGTCGCCTCCGGCCTCGTGACCGTCGGAAGCGTATCCAGCTCCGAGCATCTCCTCGTTCACCAGACGAGAGAGGAAGACCTGGATGTGGCCGAGGGAGTGTTCGATCAGCGCGCGGTTGGTGCGATTCTGTTTTCCGAGCTGGCTCGCGACTTCCCGAAGACGGTCCCGGGAACCGGAGAGACGTCCGGAGATCTCCCCCGGGAGATGGGCGACGATGTCGGCGACGCGGACCTTCGCCGGCGTCGGGTGGCCGATCAGGTCGCCGATCTCTTCGGTGAGGAGGAGTCGCTGCTTCTCCTCGTCGATGACCTTGTGCAGGAGGGACTCCTCTTCCTCGCGAACCGAGGAGAGCTCGTCGAGCTTCACTGCGACAAGGGCCTCTTCCTTGGCCGCGAGAACCTCGAGGAGCTGCTCGTGCAACTCGCGCAGCCGGTCGAGGTTTTCGCAGAGGTCCTCTCCGCAGACGCGGAGCCGCAGCGGGTCAGAGTTCGGGTTCAACGGGATGCCTTTCCGTAGGCGGCGACGGCGCGCCGAACCGCCCCACCGCTCGCAGGGGCTTGCAGCCACCCCTGCCGAGCGAGGAGCTCGTTCTCGATCATGTTTGCGATTCCGAGCGGGCGGGCGCTCGCCACCGCGGTGGCGAGTTGCTCGCGGAAGAGACCGCCGATCGTGCGACCCTCGGGACCGGAGCCGAACAGGTGGCTCGCGCTCTTCTCGATCGGCTCGAGGAGCTGCGCCGCGAAGAGAGACTCGAAACCGTCGGCGGCGCGACGGATCTCGTCGGGGACGCGCGCACTCGCGGCCGATCCGGTGTCGAGCGGGCTCCCGTTACTGATCGGGCTCGTTCGGGGGAGCGAGAATGCGCTCATTCGCGCACCTCTAGCTTCCCGATCAGGACCCCTGCGGCCTCGAGACCCTCGATGATCTCCGGCCAGACGGTCTCCTCGACCCCCTCGTTCTTCTTCAGGTACTGGAGGACATCGATCAGCAGGTCGTGGACGGGGCTCCCATCGCTCTCGGACTGGCCACTCGGCCGCAGCTCGAGTTCGAACTTCGGGGTGAGCACGATCACCGGCGCGACCCTCACCTGGCCGCTGATGAAGACCCGCCCCGATGCTCGCTGGATCACGACCCGCGCTTCCGGTTCGGCGGTGCGCACCTGCACTTCGGTGAGGATGCGCGAGATGAACTGGGCGAGCCGCTCTTCGCTCTGGTATGAGAGCGGGATCTTCACCCGCAGCGACCCCGCGTCCTCCGGTGTCGCGATCGGCAGTTCTTCCGGGGCGTTTCTGAGCAACCAGGGCCACTGGTTGATGGCTCGCGCGATCGAAGCGGAGGTCGCGAGCTCGGGGTGGTTCAGATGGAGCCGGATGCTCCCCTTGTCGACCCGTGGCGGGATGTCGATGTCGTCGAGGAGCACCGCCCGGCAGGTGCCGGTGCGCGCCCCACGGCCGGTCGTGGTGATCGGTCCTTGGGCGCGCGCGAGGAATCGCTCCGGTCCCTTCCCCTCCAGATCACCGAAGAGATTCGTCCAGTACAGCACTCCCCCCTCGAGGGACGACGCGTCCTCGATGCTCGAGACGCGCACCTCGATCGAGGAGCCCTTCTTCATCTTGGAGGAGATCTCGGCGGTGACGAGAACCGCGGCGATGTTCTTGCCGACCAGGATCTCGGGGATCGCGGCGCCCGGGTTCAAGGTCTCGAGGGCCCCGGCGAGCATCTCTCGGGCGAGAGGGCTCTTCGCGCTGTCCCCCTTGCCGGCGAGACCCCCGACCAATCCGTGCGCCATCAGAGGATGGATGCGCTCCCCCTCGACACGCACCAAGTCCATCACGCGCTGGGCGGAGAGGGAGCTGGTTCCGATGAGCAGTGCGATGAGCGTGAGCGCTCGCAGCAGGAATCGCGGGGCCAGCGACAAGTGGCCTCCTTTCGGGATCCGTCCCTCACCACCGGGATCCATCCCGAAGGCGGAGGACGAAGGCACGGGGTGTTCCATGCGCGAGGGAGGCCGCGATCATCGCCTCAAGACACGACGAGATCGGTGTTTACGTGGACTGCTACGGGCGCCTGGGAAGCGCGGGAAAGGGGCGGCTCTTGCCGTCGGGGGCAGGGATCGCCGGAAGCCCGACCTCTCGGCCGTGATGGCTGCGGGCCCGACGCAACTCGAGAAGCGCAGGAAGAGAGAGCGAGACCGGGGGAGGCGCCATCGCCTCTCCCGGTCTCGTTCCGATTCGGTGACTTCAAGAGGTCGTCTCGCCGTCAGAACGGCCAGATGAACCCCCACACCCGCTGCAGGATGTTCTTCCTCGTCCGCTTGGACCTGGGATCCGCGGCGGAGTACACGAGCTTGAGATCCGCGACCCGGTCGCTGAGCACGGTCATCTCGGGACTCACATCATCGATGCGAACCTCACCGGTCAGCGTCATCGCGGTGAGCTCTTCGTTGATCCGACGCTCCTTGCGCGCCTCGATGCGGAGATTGCCGTTCGGAAGGATATCGATGACGCGGGCGGTGATGCGAGTGCGAATGTCGACGGAGCGTTGGTTCTGATCGCGGACTTCTCGTCGCTTGTCGGCTTCGATGTCGAGGGAGAGGGGATTCGGGGCGTTGATCAGGTTGCCCCCGTCGAACTTGAGGTAGCTGGCGATCTCGAGATCGGTGGAAGCGCGAGCTCTGGTGTTTTCGCGGCTGTCGCCGCGAGCGGTGGTTCGCTCGATCACTTCGACGAGGAGCAGGTCCTGCACCCGTATTTCGGAACGCTCCTCCTTGCCGCGCACGAAGATCGAGCTCCCGGGCCGGCGAACCTCGTCGGGCGAGGTCGACGGAGCGCTCGACCCTTCCTCGGCGCTCGACCTCACCGGGCGGCCGTCCTGGGCGAGCGCGCTCGATCCGGCTCCGATGACGAGCGCGATCACCGCGAAGATGGGGGGGTACTTCATCGACCATCTCCAAAGGAGGCTCTCGGGCGCCAATCGCAGAGCGCAGGGCCGGTGACCCGAAATGCAGACTCGTCGAGCCCGGCCCGGCGGAGTCGGCGCGCGATGTCGACCCGGCGGATGAACCGACCCTCGTGGACCCGCACCAGGACGTCCCCCACCGACTCCCAGGTTCCGTCTCGGTCCGCGCGCACCTCGACCACGTCCCGCAGCCGCATGGTGCGCCCGGGAGACTTCGTCTCGAGCCCGAGCTGCACGACGAGGGGCGCGCTGTCGTCACCCGAAGGAATCGCCGCATCGGGCGATTCATCGGGCACCTTCGCGGACAGCGAGAGCGATCCGGCGGGACTCCCCGCAAACATCACGACTAGGGCGAACACAATTCCCATGCGGCGGATCATCTCAGCTACCCCCTCAGGTTGTTGGCGATCTGCATCGCCTCGTCTGCGGTCTCGATGACGTTCGAGTTGATCTCGTAGGCGCGCTGTCCTTGGATCATCGCGATCAGTTCGGAGATCGCGTTGACGTTCGAGGCCTCGACTGCCCCCTGCGTCAATTCGCCGTTCCCCGGACTCCCCGCCGCGATGACCTGCTCGTCCCCCGCCGCGGGGGTCGCGACGAACAGATTCTTTCCGATGGGGCGCAGACCTCCGGGATTCACGAAGCGCGCGAGGGTGATCTGGCCGAGCTCGGTCTCGTCGTCGCCCAGAGTCTCGATCACGAGCACCCGGCCGTCCCGAGCGATCTCGAGGGAGTGGTATTCGAGTGGCACTGTGATCTCGGGGAGCAACACGTCCCCGCCGGGTGTGACGATCTGACCTTGGCCATCGAGGGTGAAGTTCCCCGCGCGGGTCAGGGCTTCCTCTCCGCTGGGGGTCCGGACCTTGAAGAAGAGGTTCTCCGGCCCCTGGATCGCGACGTCGAAGGGATTGTCGGTCTGGACCATCCCTCCCCGCTCGAACAGTTTCTGGGTCGAGACCACTTCGACTCCGTTGCCGAAGTGCACCCCGGTCGGTCGGACGGTGCCGTTCGGACCGCTCGCGCCGACCAGATGTTGATGGCGGTAGAAGAGGTCCGCGAAGTTGATACGGTCGCGCTTGAACCCGTGCGTCGACAGGTTCGCGACGTTGTTCGCGGTGACCTCGAGGCTCTTCATCTGGGCGTCCATGCCGGACGCAGCCGTGTAGAGAGCGTGGACTCCCATGACTCTAGCCTCTCCTTATCCGAGCCGTCCGACGTCGCGCACCGCTCGACCGAGGGACTCGTCCTGTAGGGCGATCATCCGTTGGTTCGTCTCGTAGGCGCGGAAGGTGTGGATCATCCTCACCATCTCGCGAACCGGTTCCGCGGTGCTCTGCTCGAGCACGCCTTGCCGCACTCGATACCCCTCGGCTTCGGGAGGACCACCGGCACCCGTGTACCGGAACAGGGTCCCCCCCTCCGGCTCGTAGCTCTTCGGATCGAGGGAGCCGAACACGCCGAGACGCGCGATCGTCTCGCCATCGGCGGCGATGGTGCCGTCCTCCCCGATTTCGATCCCGCCGAGCGCGGGAAGGGTGATCGGACGGCCACCGTCATCGAGGATCCGTCCTCTGCCATCGGCGGTGAGCAGCTCCCCGGCGGCGCCGCGGGTGAAGTTGCCAGCCCGGGTGTGGTACAGCTCGCCGTCGAGATCGATCGAGAACCAACCGTCCCCTTCGATCGCGACATCGAGGGGCTCGCCGGTAGATCGCAGTCCGCCGGGGGAGACATCGAATCGGACCTCCTGCACGAGGAGTCCTCCTGCGAGCCGATCGAGGTCGGCCCGCCCCCGATCTTGGATCCGAAGGGATTCGATCGCCTCGGGAGGACGGGCGCGAGTCAACGTGAACGATCGCTTGAAGCCCGGCGTCTCGACGTTCGCGATGTTATTCGCGATCACATCGAGTCGAGCTTCGGCTGCGAGCGCACCGGTCGCACTGAGGTAGATTCCGGAATCCACAGACGACTCCCTTCGTCGACCGCGGCGAAGCACGGGGTGTGCCGGGACCCAAGATGTTCGGGAGATCGCTAGGGGAGGAGTTGTCGGAGCCATCGACCCGATGGGAAGACGAGAAGTCAGCGGCGAGAATCGCCGCGGGAGGCGGACCCCGCCGCCGTTGCAGGGCGGGTCTTCGTTCGGTACGGTCTCGATGGTTGGGCGGGTGGTGGAATGGCAGACACGCCAGATTTAGGATCTGGTCCCGCAAGGGGTGAGGGTTCGACTCCCTCCTCGCCCACTCTTTCCGTCTTCGATGTCCCCGACGAGAGGCCCACCCCATGCTTTCCCGGATCTTCTGCGCCCTGCTCCTCGCGCCACTCCCCCTCGCCGCGCAAGTCTGCCCCGACGTCATGGTCGAGAACCACTTCGGAGCCGGGATGATCGCCATCCCGGGGTTCGTGGCGGGAGAGGAGGGCGCGGCGGTCTTCGAAGCGCTCCCGGCCGAATATCCGATCGAGGTCCTGCGCGTCGGCATCGCCTGGGGTTCGCTGTTCGGGGGGAGCCCACAGTCGCTCGAGGGCGCGATCCGCGTCTACGAAGGTGCGCCCCCCGCCGTGACCCAGATCTTCTCGCTCCCCGGTCCGGTGCTCTCCGACGGAGTCATCAACGAGTTCGACCTCGAGCCGCTCCCCGGAGACATCATCATCGCCTCCGGGCCCTTCACCGTCAGTCTGCTCCTCGACAACAATTCCCCCCCGCTCGGACCCTCGATGGTGATCGACGGTGCGGGGTGCATCCCCGGCCACAGCTTCGTCAACGCGATCCCCGGCGGTTGGACCGACCTCTGCGCATTCGGCGCGAGCGGGAACTGGGTGATCCACGTCGTCTACCGGTCGGTGAACTGCGGACCGGGCGGGGTCGAGTTTCGCCGCGGCGATGCAAACTCCGACACTCACTTCGACATCGCGGACGCGATCCGCGTGCTCTCGGCGCTCTTCGGGCCCGGAGCAGGAATCGGCTGCGAGGACGCGGGGGACGTCAACGACGACGGCTCGCTCGACATCGCCGATGCGATCGCTGCCCTCGGGGCGATCTTCGGCACGACTCCTGTCCCGGCCCCGGGACCGAGCACTTGTGGTCCCGATCCGACCGCCGACTCGATCGACTGCCTCGTGCCACCGGCTTGTCCGTAGAGGGCGCGAACGCGCTACTCGCCTCCCGAAAGTTCCACCAGGAGTTTCAGCACCGCATCCCGTTCCTCGACCGTCGTCTCGAGCCCGGGGGCGATCCGCAGCGTGCCCCCCTCCGCCAGCGTGCCGAGGTATTCGTGCGCGAGGGGAGCGCAGTGCAGTCCCGCGCGACAGCGAGCGCCGAGGCGGCTATCGAGAATTCCGGCGAGCTCGTTCGGATCGAATCCAGGGATTCGGATCGAGATGACCGGGGTGCGGGGCGGGTGGCCCCCGTCGATCGCCCCCTCCCCCACCAGTTCGAGCCCGGCGATGGCGCCGAGACGGTCGCACCAGCCGGCGCGCACCTCACACAGCCCCGAGAAGCGCTCCGCGAGGGGGAGGAGTTCGAACTCGGCGAGCGCACGCTCGAGCGCTGCGATCCCCGGCAGATTCGGGGTGCCCGACTCGTAGCGACCGGGACCGGTAGCGGGGATCCGCGGGAGCTCGGAGTCGATCCCGTTGCCGCCGATCCAAAGCGGCGCCGGTTCGTATCCGGGGGCCAGCCACATCACCCCGATCCCCGGCGCTCCGCCGAGGTACTTGTGACCCGCCATCGTGTAGGCGACGAGCCCCGAGATTCGTTCGAGACCGACCGGGACCAGTCCCGCGGCCTGTGCACCATCGACTGCGAATGGGATCCCGCGCGCGGCGCACCACGCGCCGACCTCCGCGATCGGCTGGATCACGCCGTCGACGTTCGAGGCGTGCTGCAGGACGACCCCGACCGCGCCCCGAGAATCGATCCCCTCGAGTGCGGCAACCTCGATGCGCCCGCTCGCATCGGCGGGGAGGCGGTGGATCCGCGCCTCGCCGAAGGCACGCACCGCGGGTCGCCACACCGCGTTGTGTTCCATCGGACCGATCCATAGGGTGGAGTCGGGTGCGGCATCTCGGCCGAGATCCGCGAGGATCGTCGAGAGCGCGAGGGTCGACGAGGGAAAGAGGACCATCCGTTCCGGGTCCGACACCCCGAACAGAGCCGCGAGGCGATCTCGGCAGTTCGCGACGATCAGGCTCGCCCCCCGTGCTCCGGCGTGGCTCCCGCGACCGACCGATCCTGCGATTCCGAGCGCGGCGGTCATCGCCTCGGATACTCCGGGGTGGCGAGGGTAGGCGGTCGCGGCGTGGTCGAGGTAGATCACGGGGCCTCCGGGGGACGGGCCAGGAAAGACACAGGGAGCGCCGATTCTCCGAAGTCGACCTCGACGGAGCAAGCTGACCCGCGAAGCAGGGAGTGGTACGGAGCCCGGAAGGGTCCTACGATGGGCGTGCGCTCGAACTCGGACCCGGGCTGAAAGTGGGTGCCATGAGCCCCTGGACCACACTCCCCGTCCTTCTCTCAACCGTGCTGCTGTGCGCATCCACGTCTGCCGATGGCCAGGTGCCGACCGACATATTCCCCTACCAGCTCACCACTGACGCGACCTGGGCGACCGGGTGCATCCCTCCCTGCCTCTGTCCGGTGCTCTTCTCGGAGGACTTCGAGGGGACCTTCTCGAGCGAGTTCACCGGCCTTGTGGGAACGGTTCAGGTGCATGCGATCACCGATGTCGAGTGGACCCTCAACGGGTTGCCGGCGTACACCGGCTTCGGTTCGTGGAGCCGCGATGAACTCCTCTCTCAGCAACGCCTCGAACTGACCCTCACCGAGCCGACCGGCGATGTGACCGACTTCGACAGCGACTGGGTCCCGTGGGTCCCGGGGGCTCCTGGCCCGGCGGAGCCGCTGGACATCGTCATCTCGATGAACGGGTTCGTCTGCTTCGACACGTGGCTCCACGTCGTCGCCGAACCAGTAGAAATTCCTTTTCTGCGCGGGGACTGCAACCTCGACCAAGCGGTGAACGTCGCCGACGTGGTGACCCTGCTCGATGGGCTCTTCGCCGCCCAGAGCCCCGTCGCGTGCATCGATGCCTGCGACACGAACGACGACGGGCAGTTCAACATCGCCGACGCGATCACCGAACTCGGGCACCTTTTCGGCGGGACCGGGCCGCTCCCCGAGCCGTCTTCCTCCTGCGGCGTCGACCCGACCGTCGACCCGCTCGGGTGTGGGCTGTTCACCGCTTGTCCCTGAACTTCACCTGTCCCCGGGATGATGGCGCGCTCCTCACCCTGCGCGAGCGCGGCAAGGTTGGACTCGCGCACCTCGGCGGCGCAGCGGTCGGAGTCGTCTTCTTCCTCGCCGACCATATACTCGCCAGTCGGAGCGAGGCCCCGTAGTCCCCGACTCGGCATCGATTCCGATGAGCGGTTCGGGCATGATGCGCGTCCGATCCTGATGCGAGAAAGGACCCTCATGCGCCTCCTTCGACACCTCGCCGTGGCGCTGTCGCTGCTCACCCCGTCACTCGCCATCGCCGGGGAACCGGTCGACTGGATTTCTGCTGGCGCGTTCGGCGACCTGGCGGCGCGCGCGGGGTGGCGACCGGTCACCGACTGGATCTTCGACGACGGGGCCGAGGATCCCCGCGCGGTCCCCGGAGCAGGGGTGCTGCTCGACTCCGCCGGCGATGCACGTGATCTCTACACCATGGAGAGCTTCGGCGACCTCGAGGTCTCGGGGGAATTCATCCTCGCCCGCGGGAGCAGCGCGACCCTTCGCTTCCACGGCCGCTACGACCTCCGTTTCGGAGAGCGTCTCGGAGGAGAGGAGCCGGCGGTCGGCGACCCCGGCACGATTCTGGGCGCGAAGGCGGGGCTCGGAATCGCGCCGCGCTTCGCGATCGGCTGTGCACCTCGGACCTGGCATCGATTCTCGGCGACGCTGCGGGCTCCTCGCTTCGACACCCGTGGAGTCCGCATCGAAGCCGCGCGCTTCGTCCGAGTCGTGCTCGACGGCGTCGTGCTCCAGGTGGGCGCGACGGTAACACTTCCTTCCGCCGGAGCTCCCGAGCACGAACTCCCCCGAGGGCCGTTCGCACTGCGCAGCGGCGGGGGCCCGGTCGCCTATCGGCACCTCCTCGCACGATCGTTCGACCTCGATGCGGTCGCCGCTTCGGCGGCGCTCACGCGGATCGTGGTTTTCAGCAAGACCGCCGGATTCCGTCACGGCTCGATCCCCACCGGGATCGCAGCCCTTCGCGCACTCGGGAAGCGCCATGGCTTCGCGGTGGGCGCGACCGAAGATCCCGCGGAGCTGCTCCGGTGGCTCGATGGTGCGAGTGCCGTGGTCTTCCTGAACACCACCGGCGACATCCTCGACGAGAGTGCCCAGCAGGCGTTCGAGTCGTACCTCCGCTCCGGCGGCGGGTACTTGGGGATCCACTCCGCCGCCGACACCGAGTACGAATGGCCGTGGTACGGAACGCTCGTCGGAGCCTACTTCTCGGGGCACCCGGCGATCCAAGCGGCGAAGGTCCAGGTGATCGACCGCGTCCACCCCGCGACCGCGATGCTCCCCGAGGTGTGGCCGCGCACCGACGAATGGTACAACTACCGAGAACGCCCCCCGGAAGGGGTGCGGATCCTCGCGACCCTCGATGCATCGAGCTACGAGGGAAGCACCATGGGGGACGGTCACCCGATCTGTTGGTGCCACGAAGTCGGTCGCGGTCGCGCGCTCTACTCCGGTGGCGGGCACACCGACGCGAGCTATGCGGAGCCGCTCTTCCTCGCGCACCTCCTCGGCGCGCTCCGGTGGACGGCGGGCGACGACACCCTCGACGAGACCGTCCCCGAACTGCCTCCCCCGGTGGCCGAACCAGTCGGAGGCGAGAGCGAAAAGAACGAACAGAAGTCCGGCGATGGCGCGGCGAACAGTGGAGGAAACGACGGATGACGAGCGAACTGGTCTGCCACGACCCGGCGACCGGCGAGGAGGTCGGACGCGTGCCGATCACCCCGGTCGATGAGATTCCGCGGGTGGTCGCGCGCGCTCACGCGGCGCAGACGCAGTGGGGATCCCTTTCCCTCCAAGCTCGCCGTGACGCCCTCCTCCCCGCCGGCGTCGCGTTGGTCGAGGAGTCGGAGCGCATCGGAATCCTGCTCACCCGCGAGATGGGAAAGCCCCGGTCACAGGCGATCGGCGAGGTGAAGCACTGCGGCGCGTCGATGCCGGAGACCCTCGACGAGCTGATCGCGGCGCTCTCCGTGGAGCGTCTCGAAGATGATCGTGTGATCTCGCAAATCATTTTCGATCCCTTCGGTGTCTGCGCGGCGATCACCCCTTGGAACTTCCCGGTCGCGATGCCCCACTGGGCGGTCATCCCCGCCCTGATGGCGGGAAACTCGGTCGTCCTGAAACCATCGGAAAAGACCCCGCTCGTCGCTGATGCGTACGTGCGCATCCTGAGTAGGCATCTCCCTGAGAACGTCCTGCAGCTGGTGCACGGCGACGAAGTGCAGGGAAGGGCGCTCGTCGATGCGAACGTGCAGCTGATCGCCTTCACCGGATCTCGCGCGGCGGGGAGTGCGATCCTCGCCGCGGCGGCGAAGGAGCTGAAGCGGGTGATCCTCGAGCTCGGTGGCAAGGACCCGCTGGTCGTCCTCGACGATGCGGACCTCGAAGCTGCCGCGGAGTTCGCCACGATGAATTCTTTCCGGAACGCCGGGCAGGTCTGCGTCTCGACCGAGCGCATCTTCGTCGAGGAATCGGTGGCGGACCGCTTCGAGGAGTTGCTGCGGGCGAAGACCGCGGCGCTTCGGGTCGGCGGAGGCCTCGAAGAAGGGACGCAGATCGGACCGATGATCGACGCCGGCCAGCGCGACCACGTCCTCGCCCAGATCGAAGACGCGAAGGCCGCGGGGGCCCGAGTGGTCGCCGGGGGCGTCGGCCATCACGGCAACTTCGTCATGCCGACCGTGCTCGCCGGGGTCGACCGAACGATGGCGATCCAGTGCGACGAGACTTTCGGCCCGGTAGTGACGATCGAGCGCGTTTCGGGCGACGACGCGGCGGTGGTGGCGGCGAACGACACTCCTTTCGGCCTCGGCGCCTCGGTCTTCGGCGGCGACCTCGACCGTGCGGAGCGGGTCGCCTGCCGCCTGACCGCGGGGATGGTCGGCATCAACAAGGGGTGCGGCGGCGCGAGCGGGACTCCGTGGGTCGGCGCGCGACAGAGTGGCTACGGGTATCACAGCGGCCGCGATGGCCACCGACAGTTCGCCCAAGTGCGGGTCGTCAGTCGTCCGAAGTAAGGCCTTCGGACAGCCGAGGCATGCTGTTGGCGAGAATTTGCTCCAGAGTTCGAGGGTCTTCCACACCCCGATCGAGCTGGCGTTTTTCGCAAGTCGAAACGTCGGAGCGGGGTCGCGGAGCTACTTCTTCTTCTTCTCGTTCTTCAGCTTCTTCTTCTCCTTGGGAGTCAGCAGGGCCTTCTTCTGTGGTTCCCGCTTGCCCTTGTCCTTGCTGCCTTTGTCACCCATAGCTGGCTCTCCCTCGATCAGAGTGCGCGTTGCACTCGGGTCCGTCAGGTTGCGGGATGTCGACTCACCCGTCCGACGCGCAACCGCCTCCGATTGTCCAACTTGCCAGCGACGAGATCAACGGCGACTTCGGGAAGAGCTCCCACTGGAACTCGGAGAGGAGCCACTCCCCCACCCGCACCGGTGTGGCGCGCCCAGGGGATGTCCGTCGAGCTCAGGCCCCGTACTTGTCGAGTCTGCCCGCGTGCGCCAAGAGGAGCGGCATCAGCTCCGGCCCGCGAATCGTCCCCAGATCGCCCTTCAGCACTCCGCGCTCGTCGAAGGTCACCTCTGGGATCGGAATGCACCGCTTCGAGTGGATGATGAGCGGCACAGGGTGCCACGTGTGGTCGCCATGGACGCACGGGGTCGAGTGGTCGCCGGTGATCGCGAGGACGTCGAGGCCGAGCGCTTCGAGCGCGGGGATGTGCCGGTCGACCACCTCGAGTGCCGCGACCTTCTGCTCGAACTCCCCGGAATGACCTGCGGTGTCCGCCGGCTTCGTGTGGATGAAGAAGAAGTCGTGGCGATCGAGGAGGCCCTTCGCCGTTTCGAGCTGCGCACCGAGCTCCTCTCCCGGTTCCACCACCTCCATGCCGACCAGTCGCGCGGCTCCGCGGTACATCGGGTAGACCGCGAGAGCGACCGCGTCGAGTCGGTACCGCTCCGCGAAGTTGTCGACGATCGGACGGGTCGAGAATCCCCGGAGGAGGACCCCGTTCGCGGCCGACTCATCGGTGAGGACCTCCCGCGCCCGCTCGAAGAAGGTGTTCGCGATCTCCGCGGTGCGCATCGAGTTGTCGTCATCGCCACGGAACCGAAGGGGCGATTTGCCCTCGACCTGCGGGTCGTTGTCGTTCACGCGGGCTCCCAGCCCGGGGCTCCCGAAGACCGCGGTGAACCGGTGCTCCTTCCCCGGCAGCAGCGTGAGGTTCGTCCCTGCGAGCTCGATCTCGGCGGTGAGCCTCTCGCAGAGCCGGACACACTCGCTGCTCGGGGGACGCCCCGCCCTGCGATCGGTGACCGTCCCCGCGGCGTCGAGGGTGCAGAAATTTCCACGCGCCGCCACCTCACCGCCACTGAGGAGGTAGTCGGACCCCAGCGCCTCGAGAAGCCCTCGCCCGAATTCGAGCTGCATCGGGTCGTAGCCGAAGAGCGAGAGATGGCCGGGTCCGGATCCTGGGGTGAGTCCGGTCGGCAGGAGCTGCACCCGTCCCGCCGATGAACGACTCGCAAGGGCGTCGAGGTTGTGGAGGCGCGCCTCCTCGAGCTCGGTCCGGCCGCGGTCGGGGTGCGGGAGTCCGCCGAGCCCGTCGATGACGAGCAGACCGATCCGCCCACCCTCGCCGCGGACGATCGATCGCGGCGGGAAGGTCATCGCGGCCTCCTTCGTGGGAGATGGGAGAGACCCGGAGTATCGGACGACCCGAACCGGCGATCAAGAGCTTCGGCGATCCCGGAGTGATTCGAAGTCGCTCTTCCTGTCCTCCGGACGGGCCCCGCGGGTAGCATGTACGTCGAACGCGATCGATCGGGGAGGAGCGAGGGGTGCACGGCGATCTCGTGGACGAACAGAGCGAGCCGCTTCGCATCGCGCTCACCCACACCCGGCTCTCCTATTCCGGTGGGATCGAGAAGTACATCTGGTCGCTGCTCGTCCGTCTGCTCGATGCGGGTCACACCGTACATTACGTCGCGGATCGCTTCGAGGAATTCTCCCACCCGAACCTCACCCTCAACCGCGCTCGGATGCAGCGCTTCCCCAAGCTCGCACGCGTTCGCAGCTTCAACCGCGCGGTGAACCAGGTCGTCGACACTCTCGACGTCGACCTGGTCCACGGCTTCACGAAAACCGACCGGCAGGACGTCTTCACCGATGGCTCCGGGACCCTGGTCGAATACGTCGAGGCGACCCAGGACCATTGCCCGGCGTGGTGGCGGCAGGCGCTCCTCGCCTCTCCCCACCGCCGCGCGATCCTCGCGATGGAGCGGCGACGATTTCAGCGGGGTGCGTGCCTGAAGGTCATCCCGATGGCGGAGTTCGTCCGTGAGCAAATCCTGAGGCGATACCCGATCGAGGAGTCGCGGGTCGAGACGGTCTACAACGGGGTCGAACTCGAGACCTTCCATCCAAAGCATCGCGCCACCCTGGGCTCCGCGCTCCGGAAGCGGATCGGGGTCGATGAGAGCACCCCCACGCTGCTCACCGTCGGCAACGACTGGCGCCGCAAGGGACTCCCCGCTCTGCTCGAAGCGCTACCCCATATTGTCAGTGACGCCGGCGAACCGGTCCTGCTCGTCGCGGGGCATGACAATCACCCCGAGCGATTCGAGCAACTCGCGGCGCACCATGGAGTCGCCGATCGAGTGCGATGGCTCGGCCCGGTGCGCGAGATTCGAGCCGCGTTCGCGGCGGCGGACGTCTTCGTATTCCCGAGCCGATATGACGTCTTCGGGAACGTCGGGCTCGAGGCGCTCGCCAGCGGAGTCCCCTCCCTCCTCTCGGTGCGGGCGGGGGTCTCGGAGATCCTCGATGGCTCTCCCGCCGGAGAACCGCTCGAGGACCCCGACGACGTCGACGAGATCGTCACCCGCACTCGTCGCCTCCTCGAACCATCGGGTCTTCCCGAGCGCCGACTCGCGGCGCGGAGTCTCGCGGAACGCTACTCGTGGGACGCGCACTTCGATCGCATCCTCGCGATCTACCGAGAAGTGATCGCCGAGAAGAGCGGGATCGCAGTGCCCCGAAAAGACGACACCGATGAGTAGACACCGATGAGTAGACACCGATGAGAAAGCACCGATGAGCGACACGAACGACGGGGATCCCCCGATTCGCACGCTGCACGTGAACACCGAGCGCACCTGGCGCGGGGGCGAGCGACAGACGCTGCTCCTCGCAGCGGGGCTCCGCGATCGCGGGCAGGGGGTCGAAGTGGTCTGCCCGCCGGGGTCGCCGCTCGGAGAGCGTGCGCACGCCGCGGGGCTCGTCGTCCATGAAATCCCGATGCGGGGCGAGCTCGACGTCTGGGCGATCCGAGCCCTGCGACGCATCTATCGCGAGAGTGCGATCGATGTCGTGCAATTGCACACCAGCCATGCGCACACTCTGGGAGCTCTCGCCCGGCTCGGGAGACGCCTCCCGCGGACGATCGTGGCGCGTCGGGTCGACTATTCGATCCACCGCAGCGGCACCCCCGGGTTCACGCACTTGAAGTACCGCGCAGGGATCGATCGCTACATCGCGATCAGCGCCGCGATCCGGGGCGTACTCGTCGCGGATGGGATCCGCGAGACACGGATCTCCGTCGTCCACTCCGGAGTGGTCCCCCTCCCCCCCGCCGAGCGCGATCGCGCTGCGGTGCGGAGCGGACTCGGGATCCCGCTCTCCGCTCGGGTGATCGGGAACGTGGCACACCTCGCCAAGCACAAGGGGCAACGACACCTGGTCGCCGCTTTCGACGCGCTCGCCCCCCACTACCCCGACGTCCACCTGGTGATCGTCGGCGAGGGGGAGGAGCGCGCGTTCCTCGAGTCCGAGATCACACGTCGAAGGCTCGGAGGCCGCGTCCACCTCGCCGGGTTCCACGAGGACGTCGCGGCGCACCTTGCTGCGTTCGACCTGTTCGTGATGCCGAGCGAGCAGGAAGGGCTCTGCACCAGCCTTCTCGATGCGCTCGGCGCGGGGCTCCCGGTGGTCGGCTCGCGGACCGGCGGGATCCCGGAGATCATCGAGGATGAAGTCACCGGACTCCTCGCACCGGTGGGCGACTCGACCGCGCTCGCCACCGCGATCGGGAGTTTGCTCGACGACCCCGATCGCGCGACCGTGCTCGCGTCGGCGGGGCGGAAGAAGGTCGAGGAACGATTCTCCGCCGCGTCGATGATCGAGGGCACACTCGCCGTCTACCGCGAGCTGCTCAGCCGACCGCTCGCAGTGAAAGGCGGAGCGCGGTGATCCCACTGCGCGACGACATTCCGAGCCGTGGGCGCCCGCACATGGTACGTCTTCTCATCTTGGCAAACCTGGTCGGATTCGCGCTCCAACAGATCTTCGGACGGGAGTTCACGGAAGCGTTCGCCCTGACGCCGACGTCAGTCGTCGGCTGGTGGCAGGGGGACGGAAAACTCTCCGAAGCGGTGGCGAGCGTGCTCCCTCTGCTCTCCTCCCAGTTCTTGCACGCGGGGTGGCTCCACCTCGGCTCGAACCTGCTGTTCCTGTGGATCTTCGCCGACAACGTCGAGGGGGAGATCGGTTCCGGGCGATTCCTCGGCTTCTACCTCGTCTGCGGGGTGCTCGCCGGGCTCTGCCATGTGTACTTCGAATCGACCTCGTCCGTCCCGACGATCGGCGCGAGTGGCGCGATCGCGGGGGTCCTCGGAGCGTACTTCGTCCGCTTCCCTCACGCGCGGGTCTTGACCCTGGTGCCGATCTTCATCCTCCCCCTCCTCATCGAGATCCCCGCGGTGATCTTCCTCGGGCTGTGGTTCGTGCTGCAGATCCTGTACGTCGTCACCGACACCGGCGGCCAGATGGCGGTGTGGGCACACGCCGGAGGATTCGTCGCCGGGATGGTCCTCGTCGGGGTCTTGCCCCGTGTCCGCCAGCGGGGTCCCAAGCCCCGCTACCGCACCGTCCCTCACGAGAGGATCCGCTGAATGTCGAGCGCCCCATGGATTCTCTTCCCCGCCATCGGCGCCGTGATCGGCTACGGCACGAACTGGCTCGCGGTGAAAATGCTCTTTCGACCGCGCAAGCCGATGAGAGTACTCGGACTCCGCATCCAGGGGCTCGTCCCGAGACGCCAGGTCGATCTCGCCGCGAGCGTGGCGCGCACCGTCGAACAGGAGCTCCTCTCGGTCGACGAGATCCAGAAGCTCGTCAGCCAGCTCGCCGAGAGCGATCGGATCCGCGCCCTCCTCCACGAGCGGATCGACGGGTTGATCGACGAGCAACTCGAGAGCTTCGGAGCCCTGATCCGCTCGTTCGTGTCGCAGGATCTCATCGACAAGCTCAAGTTGCGGATCGAGAAGGAGGTCGTTCTCTTCATCGAGGGGATGAGCGGCGAACTGCACCGGGGGCTCGGGGAACACCTCGACATCCACGAGATGGTGCGCACCCGGATCGAGAGCTTCGACATCGCACGACTCGAAGCGATCGTCTTCAAGATCGCGCGCAAGGAGCTTCGTCACATCGAAGTGCTCGGTGGTGTGCTCGGAGCAGCGATCGGTTTGGTCGAGGCGGGGCTGCTGGCCATCATCGGATAGGGGAGTGGCGCGGCTTTTCTTAGGGGGCTGGCTCTCAGCCCCCTCTCGTTCGCGGCAGAGCCGCTCTCGATTCACCCCTATGAGGCGAGCTCTGCTCGCTTGGGGGGCTGGCTCTCAGCCCCTCTCGTTCGCGGCTGAGCCGCTCTCGATTCACCCCAA
>JAQBGV010000011.1:0-19095 GCA_032128395.1 Planctomycetota bacterium
AGACTCCGCGAGGACGTGGTCGTCGCCGCAATGGCGAATCGGCCCGGTAGCGCGTCCCCCCCATCTCAATTCGCACCTCTCGAAAGCGCCAAAGAGACGTTTGGGCCGGAACCCGGCCCATGGGGGGAACGGTGGCGCACAACTCGGGCGAGAGACACTCTGGGAATTGGGCTTTGTGCGCATCGTGCGGCGACAAACCGGGGATTCCGCGCATGCGGTCTCTGCTCCGGACGGAGCATGAAGAAAAATGGCGGACTCTCGGAGATTCGAACTTTCGGTACGCTCGGACCGCTCCCGGTCCAACGATCGCTTGGAGTTCGACTCAAAGCCAGTCTATTCTTCGCCTTACGTCCCCCTGTCCGCTGCTCGGGGAATGGACCCGCCCGAGGCCGGCGGTGCCCCTCCCCGAGGCAGTATGGATAGATCCGTCCACACGCGTGGGCAATTGGGGTAATCTTTATCCATGGCCACGAAGTCGACGGACAAAGCGATCCAGATTTTCCGAGCGCACGAGGGGGTCCTCCGGACGGGGGAGGCCCTCGAGCTGGGCGTGCACCCGAGGGACCTGTACTGGCTCCGTGACGAGGGCCTGATCGAGGCCCTGAGTCGGGGCGTCTACCGGCTCACGGAGCTCCCGCCCCTCTCGGATCCCGACCTCGTCACCGTGGCTCTGCGGGTGCCCCGGGCAGTCATCTGCCTCATCTCGGCCCTGGCCCACCACGAACTGACCGAGCAGGTTCCGCACGAGGTGCAGATCGCCCTTCCCCGAGACACGAAGACCCCGGTGCTCGACTATCCGCCGATCCGGGTCTTCCGCTTCTCGGAGGCCACGCTTCACGCGGGCGTCGAGGAGGTCACGCTGGATGGAGTGCCCGTCCGAGTCTTCGGCCCCGCGAAGTCGGTCGCGGACTGCTTTCGCTTCCGGAACAAGCTCGGGGTCGACGTTGCGGTGGATGCCCTGGGTCGTTGGCTCGCCCAGCCGGGTTCAAAGCCTGCCGAGCTGCTGCGGTATGCCCGTACCTGTGGAGTCGAACGAGTGATCACTCCTTACCTCGAGGCACTCCAGTGAGCGAGAATCGGGATCTTGCAGCTTCGGTTCACGCCCGGCTCCTGAATCGAGCTCGCGAAGAGGGGCGGGCCTTCAACGAACTGCTCCAGTACTACGCCATGGAACGCTTCCTCTTTCGACTCTCTCGGTCCCGCCATGCGGGGCAGTTCGTTCTCAAGGGCGCTCTCATGCTCCAGTACTGGAGTGGGACCCTTCGAGGCCGACACGAGACATCGACCTCCTCTCGAACGAGTCCAGAACGGTCGACGCGCTGACGATCTCCCGAGGTAGCTCGGTCCCTCCACGCCGGAAGGTTCGACGGATCGCTTCCGCCAGAACGGCACAGCGCTCACGGGATTCCTCGGACCACTGCTCGCGCGTCTGCTCATCGAGGGGCTCGATGATGATTTCGATGCCGTTTGGCATCCCGAGTCGGGCTGGACCGAGCGGTGAGCAGCCCCCCGATCTAATGAGCTCCGCGGCGACCCCAGTCTCCCGGGTCTTGCCACTCCTCGGCCTCGACCTCGTCGGTCCCCGTGCCCGGTCGAGACCCAGCGCCCGGATCACCGTCGACTCGATAGCCCATCGCCCGATACCCCTTCAGCCGCTTCTCGAACATCCGCGAGAGCATCGGCACGTCACGGTCGACGTAGTCGAAGATTCGAACGTCGGTCTTGTTCCCGTGCTTGCGGTGGAGCCGTCCCGCGTACTGGATGAGCGTCCCCTTCCAGGCGACCGGCATGGCGAGGAAGAGCGTGTCGAGCCGGGCATCGTCGAAGCCTTCCCCGATGAACCGACCTGTCGCGAGGAGCAGTCGCTCCTCGTCGTCCGGGATCTCGGCCAACCTCTCCGCCAGGACTCGACGCTTCTTCGAGCTCATCCCTCCATGGAGGACGACCAGATTCCGGGCGACGTTCTCGAGTGCGTCGGCGAAGTAGTCGAGGTGATCTCGCCGCTCGGTCAGGAGGATCGGAGAGCGTCCATCCTCGAGGGCTTGGATGAGATCGTCGACGATTCTCTCGTTCCTCGCGCTGTCGTTCACGATCTCGCCGTAGATCTGCTGTACGGTCTGCCCTTCCATTTCGGCCAAGGTGAAGCCCGTCTCGCGCACGACGAGCCGATGATCGAACGGGCGGCGGTCCGCCATGGCCCGGGAGTCGATCCGCGCCCGAACGGGACCGAGCTGGTACTCGAGGATCGGATCGTGCCCGTCTCTGCGTTGCGGAGTGGCGGTGAGCCCTGTGATGAAGCGCGCTCGCACTTCTCGCAGAACGCGCTCGAACGACACGGCAGGAACGTGGTGGCACTCATCGACCAGTACATGACCGTACCGACCCACGGCTTCGTGCACTTCATCCCGACGGACGAGGCTCTGGATCATCGCCACATCGAGACTGCCGGTCAGCTTCCGCTTGCCGCCACCGAGCTGCCCGATCTCCTTCGGCTTCACATCGAGGAAGGTCGCGAGTTGTGATCGCCACTGATCGAGCAACTGGGTCCGGTGCACGAGAACCAGGGTGTTGCGCCGGCGAGAGGCGATGGCGTGGATCCCCATCACGGTCTTGCCGGATCCCGGTGGGGCGATCAGCACACCGTGGTCGTCCGCAAGGAGGGCTCTCGCTGGTTCGACCTGGTATTCCGCGAGCTCTCCAAGGAACGAGACATCCAGCAGCTCGCCCTCGGTCCGCTCATCATCGAGGCGAATCTTCGCCCCATATCTCTCCAGGAGATGGGACACGCTCTCGAGGCATCCCCGCGGGAGGCGAAGGAACTGCGGCAGGCTCTCCGCGCAGCTGATTACCCGAGGCGTCATTGCCGTGGAGAGGCGCATCGACTGCCTCTTGTAGAACTCCGGATTCTGGAAGGCGGCCAGCCGCTGGAGCTGGTTCACGACCGCCGGAGGCAAGCCTTCCTTCTCCACGAAGAGCTCGGCGGCGAGCACGCACCGGATCGTCGGCGGAAGGGGCTCCTCCAGCACCAAGGCCTCGGGACCCTTCGGACGCTTCACCCAAGGCTCGTGCACCTCGTCATCGGGGGTGTCGGGAACGAGCGGCACCCCGATCACCCCTCCTCGATCCGCGGCTCGACGCGCGACTCCCTCGACCTCGAACGGGTCGAGCCGAGGGACCGATGCCAGATAGGCCCACTGGTCGGGGTGCGGCTCGAGCGACCCGTCCAGGAACTCGGTGTTCCCGGCGCGGCGCGCCTCGAGCTGGAGGGGCAGCGCGATCAGATTGCCGAAGCCACCCTTCGGCAGGGTGTCCTGGTTCGGGAAGAGTCGGTCGTAGGAACGCATCGACAACTCGGGATGTCGGGCCATCGTCTCCGTGATGAGGAAGCACCCCATCCGTCGGGCCGTGGACGCCGGGACGGGGACGGCGAAGAAGAACCAGACGTGGGCACCGTTTCCCGAGCGGGATCTCTCGACGGCGGGGCGGAGCCCGAACCGAGTCGCCGTGGCGACGAACGCGGTCACATCGCTTCGCCAGTCTTCCTCGTCGAAGTCGAGGGCGAGGAAGGAGCACGTCTCATCCGGGAGCAGTGGGTAGACCCCTGCGACCAGACGCCCCTGGAGGTGGTCGAAGAGGAGTCGATCCGAGACAGGGATGAAGGCCTGATGCGGACACTCGCCGCACTTCACGCGGGGCTTGTCGCAGACGCCGCGGACCCACTCGTTGTCGCAGGCGGGGGAGTAGCCGGCTCGGCCCGTGCGGGAGTTCGTCCAGTGCTTCGGGAAGACGTCCTGGCGGCCGGAGAACAAGGACTGGAAGAGCGCGACCTTCTCTGCCGGGCTCCTCGGCCCTCCGGCAGTCGACATCGGAGGGCGAGCGCCGGATCCGGCAGTCAAGGCTCGCGCGCGAAGCTCCCCGAGGGCTTCCTGGAGTTGTCGGCGCTCTTCGTCGAGTTCGGTCAGGCGCCGCTCCGCCTGAGCGATCTTCTCCTGGAGTCCCTGCCGATGCACCGTCGGGTCGGGGTCTCTCTCGGTTTCGTGACTCATGGCGCCTGTTCCAACCTCCGTACGGTCGGAGGAGCGAGCACCGATGAACTTCCCGCTGCTGGCCTCCTCACTTCGCATCATTGGGGAGGCTTTGGTCCACACGGGCCAAAGTCAAGCAGCGTTCTCTCGACGGGGGCCCCAAGAAGCAGGAGTGGCGGGGCAATCGTAGGGGGGAAGGCGCGAATCCGAACCTCTCGAAAGCCCCGGAGAGACTTTCGGGTCGCTTCATGCGCTTTGGAGGCGGATTGCCCGGAGATCGGGGTGCAGAGACGATCGGCGCTTCGCCGAACGTGCCGCACGTGTGCCGGACACGGGCGATTCGGGCGCACCGTCTCCCAGCTCACGTGGGATCATGAAATTGAATGGCGGCTCATTTGTGATGCGGAATCACGGTACGCGCGGACCGCTCGCGGTTGAAGGATCGCTTGGATCCCGACGCTAGGCCAATCAATTCCGAGGCTTACTTGGATCGAGGTGCGTAGCTGCCTGGCTCACGATCGATTCTGCCAGAGTCCTCCCGGTGGCCACTGGGAATCGAGAGGCTCGCCGGGGGCCCGGAGCGCATCCAAGACCGGAACGAGGAAGGCCGCAATTCCTCGGACAACGTCCGCGAGCTCCGGGGGAGCGCCGTCGATCCCGCTCTTGCGCACGAATGCCGACCATTGCTGCCGCTTCTCTACAGCCTGGCCGAACGCATCGGTCAGAGCCAGCGGTAGTTCTTCAGGGACCGGTGTCCTGCGTCTGTCGAACGTGGCACGAATCGCCCCGGCGAGCGCCTCGATTTCGAAATTCATGCCACGAGCCATGACGAAGACATCGAAGAAGTCCCTCATGCGGCTGTTTGGCATACCGAGCAGGACCATCGCATGGAACTTCTCGGCCACCACGGTCTCGGGGGTGTAGACCCGCAGGCGAGGCTGTGGGAGATCGAGCAGGCTCGGATAGTCCAGCCAGGTGGGCGGCGGGGTGATCGCATCGCCGATGCCGACATCGACCTGTACCTTCAACCTGGCCTTCCCGAGCCTCGACGACAGCGTTACCCGCCGACCACCATACGCATCCTCGGGGCGGATCGCCGCGACGGTGATCGTGTCCGCGAGATAGACCATCGCATCCGGCTCCACTTCGAGAACACAGAGTTCTCGAAAGACCTGAGCCAGGACGCCGTCGGACAGCTCTCCGAATCCGAGCAGGTCTGCGTCCCGCGTGGGTCGAAGGCTCTCGCCGAGCCAGACCAGGAGCAACAATGCGCCTTTGAGGACGAAACGGCCTGCGTGCTCCGACCGGGAGAGTCGGTACAGGAGCCGCTCCACTGCGTAGCGGTTCAGGATGAGATTGGGGTCGACACCCAGGTGCTTCGCGTGCTGGATCAGGCGAGTCTGAATGGAGCGGGAGAGTCCGTCGCCTTCCGACGTCATCCGACCAGCGCCTCGAGGTATGGCTTCATGACGCGTTCGACCCGACAGATCGCGGCGTATCGCTCGATCTGGTCCATCGTGAACGCCTTTGCCTTCCATCCTTCCCGGAGGGCCTCGAGCGCCACGTCGAGCCCGATCTTGTTCCGGTACTTGAAGCAATCGGCGATGGTCTTGGCTGCGCTGTAGATGCGAACCGACTGACCCTCGATCGGGTGCTCTTCGACTCCTTCGGTGAGAGCCGCCCCGGTGAAGCGGACGACGCGCAGAGGCGGGTACTCGAGGGTCGGCCGGTGGGCGCGACGATCGAGAGCGATCCAGACCTCGTGAGGCAGCTGGGTTCCGATCCCGTGGAAGGCCAGGGCCGAGATCAGACAGACGACACCCTCAGGCACGGCCGCGGCCACGAGCGCGAGGCCGTGGCTCTCGGTCAGTGGGTGGTCAGGGAGGGTGTAGACTCCCCGTGAAACGCGGTTGATCAGCCCTGCCTCTACCATTCGGGTGAGGACCTGACGGTGGACCCCCGCCGCCACGACCTGGCGGGTCGTCAGCGTTCCCGCCTCCTTCGCGAGCTTCAGAACTCGTTCGATCGCCTGGACATCGGCCATGTGGCAAATTCTAGGCACTTATCGACATCTGTCAAGGGTTCGCCACAGCCCGCGTTCCAGCCGAGCGACCGAGCCGGCAAAGAACTCACCACAATCGGTGAGAGTGAGGCCCGAGCAATCCGGGCGGCGGAGACCGCGTGGAGTTCACCCGGAGTGGGTGCTCGATCGAGCGCGACGAATTCGTAGTCCTGGTACTCGCTCTTCGGCCGGTGGCCTCCGCGCCTTCGCCGTTGGAGGTCGAGGCCTCGCTTCCAGTCTCCCTCGCCCGGCGCCGGGCCGCCTTGGCTTCCCGGCGTGCTTGCGCCTTGTGGGCTCGCTCCCGGGAGAGCGCCTCAATGGAGTAAACCCTGTCAGGTCGGTCCTGGCCAAACCGTTTCTCGTACAGCGACTGGATGAACTCCGGCAGTGGCGCCTTCCACGGCTCGTGATAGTGGTCGTCGATCTTCCCGAGCTTGGCTGGGTTCAGCCCCAGCTCACGCGCCATCTGGACATTCGCGTGCGAGAACCGGTGGCGCTGCCCCGCAACCACCCAGGCCTGCAGCTTCGGGTCGAGTTTGCGCTTCTTCGCCTTCGCCCTGGTCATCTCCGGTTCGGGATCGTCCCGCGACAGTCCCCACGTCAGGGCATGGCTCATAGTTGGCTACGACATGCAGAGACGATGTCGGGAATGGCGTCCTCGGCGAACGTCGAAAAGAGCTCGTCAACGATTCGCGATCGTCTATCGCCGACGGGAAGGCCCTCGAGAGAATCTTCCAGCTCTTGCGCCCGACGGAGACGGTCTTTCAGTTCTGCGGCTGAGAGTACGCGAGTCAGGAAGCGGCGGGGCGCCGCCTTCCGCCAATGTCGAGACAACCTCCGGAGATAGTCGCGTGCTTCGTCTGCTCCGCCCATCGTGACGTGTGACGCCGCTTCGTCTCGACCCGGCTGCGGTCTTTCGTCGAGGACGAGCCCCGGAAAGTGACGGTTGTGCGACAGCCCGCGACACATCCAGCGCAGTGCCTCGACGGACCGACCTTCGACAATCTCGAGGAGGCACCGAGTATAGAGGTTCATTCCGTCCACGTCGGTCCTGTCGAGAGCCTCTTTGGCTTTGGCCTCGGACCGGCTGTGGAGATACGCTTCGGGGAGCAGGTACCGCACTCCCTGGTTGTCGTTGGGATTGAACTCGAGCATACGCTCGTAAACCTCGCAGGCGTCGAGCCAGCGGCGTTTCCTCTCGAGGGTCAGGCCGTACCCGTGGGCGGCCCGAAGGAAGGGGCGGTTTCCGAGGAAGCCCCACTGCAGTCGCCCCGCAAAGTCCTTCGGGAGCGACAGTAACCCGATCCGGTAACCGGTCTCGTAGTACTTGAGCGCGCGACCGACTCGCGATCGATCCGATTCCAGGAGCCCAAGATGATGGTAGCTGTCGATGTGGAGGGGGTGATCCGTCAGGAATGAACGGAATTGGCGGCCAGCCTGCCGAGTGTCGCCAGCTCGATACAACTCGAGCGCGAACTGGAACGGTTCCGAATCCTCGAAGGACACGACCTCACTCATCTCGAAGTCGCCACCGCCGCAATCGACGAGCTGCGGAGCCGACTCGCCGATCAGGGATGGGTCGATAGACGAGGCCACGACTACTGGTCCGCTCCACCCCGCGAGGGAGTCATCCTCGTGCGCCTCCGCGCGGATGATCTCATTCTCGACGTACTTCTGTGCATTCGGAATTCTGAGGAGGATGATGTCAACATCGTCCGGAGACTGCACGAGCACGCCACCGCTTCGGATCTCCAGGATGCGGAATTGCTGCTCCATGGCGGCGACCTCTCATGACGGACTATTGGGTGCTGGTTTTGCCTACACTCTTGACACCGCCAACCAACTCCACCTGGCCCGGCCGGAGCGGGCCTCTTGGGGCGACGTGAAGCCCGCGCAAGTCCGCAATCCGTACCTCTGAAATCGCCCAAAGAGACGATTGCGTCGTTGTGGGATGGTCCGGCGTCAATTCGGTCGGAATGGGTCAGCAGAGACGATCGCTCAATCGCCGAACATGCGCCACGTGGGCACGACACGGCCGAATTGCGCGCCCCGCGTCTCTGCTCTCAAAGGTCTATGCAAAAAAATGGCGGAGAATAGGGGATTCGAACTTGCGGTACGCCCCATTGCCACCCGGTCGGATGATCGCTTGGCAGCGACTGTAAAGCCAATAGAATTCGCTACTTGAGGGACTCCTCCAGCCGCGTGCTCCACGCTTTTCCTCCTCGCCGGACCTTCAGGCCGACGTGACGAGCATCGGCAGTGGTCGAACGATGTTGGAACCGTGGTGGACTCACGGCTCCTGTCATGGTACAACATCGTTAGGACGCTAGAGGCCGGGAGGACCCGAATGATCAAGAAGCTCCAACGACATGGGAACAGCCAGGCACTGGTTCTCGACAAGGCGATTCTCGAGGCGCTGGGGATCGACCTCGATACGCCACTGCAGATCACCATCAGCGGTTCTTCGCTCGTCGTTTCGCCAGTGCATACCGGCCTAGGCCGCCAACGAGTCGCTGAACTGATCAGCGAACTCCGTCCGAAGTACAAGAAGATGCTAGAGAACCTGGCGGAGTAGCCGATGCCGGCAGAGCTCAGGTTTCTCTCCGTCGAGGACGTCCTCCAGATTCAGGAGGACACCGTTCAGATCGAGGGTGGGCGGCCCGGGTTGCTGGATCCAAAACTGCTCGAGTCGGCGGTCATGACACCGCCACAGCGGTACGAGGGGCGCTACCTCCACGAAGATGTCGCCGCGATGGCGGCGGCCTATCTCTATCACCTCTGTCAGAACCACGCATTCCACGATGGCAACAAGCGAGCGGCGGCCTTCTCGACCGTCATCTTTCTCCACGTGAACGGGTTCGCGATACCCGAGCCGGTCGATCTGGAAAGCGTGACCCTGCGTATCGCCAGCAGCACTATGGACAAGGGTGAAGTCACCGAGTGGATTCGCTCCATCGTCGGTGAGCATCCGACGAACGCGTAGTGGAGTTCCGACTCTGCATGCATCGGCGCTCTCGATAGGCGATCGTGCGTGCAACGGGCGGCTGGATGCTGCGAGGGTACCCGCCACAACGGCCGACGAGAGAGGGGCTCCATGGCGGGGAGGAGCCCAGAGCTCGGTCCGGTCGAATTCGTCCACACACGCCATCAGCTCAGGTGCTCCTTGGCCGCGGACGCGGAGTTCAACGCCTGGTCGAGACTCGATTCTCGGGCTCTTGCCCCTCCTCGTACTCGATCTCGTCGGTCGCCGAGCCCGCTCGAGAAGCGCCTTCCCTGTCGCCTTCGATGCGATAGCCCATCGCCCGATACCCCTTCATCCTCTTCTCGAACATCCGCGCCAGCATCGGAACTGCGCGGTCGACGTAGTCGTAGACTTGAACTTCGGTCTTGTTGCCGTGCTTGCGGTGAAGCCGACCCGCGTACTGGACGAGTGTTCCAGTCCAGGCGACCGGCATGGCGAGGAAGAGAGTATCAAGCCTGGCGTCGTCGAAGCCCTCTCCGATGAACCTCCCTGTCGCGAGGAGCAGTCGTTCCTCGTCGTCCGGGATCTGCGCCAGTCTCTCTGCCACGTTCCGCCGCTGCTTGGCGCTCATCCCACCGTGGAGAACGACCAGATTCCGGGTGACCTTCCCTAGCGCCGCAGTGAAGTACTCAAGGTGATCCCGCCGCTCGGTCAGGAGAATATCGTCGACGATCCTCTCGTTCCTCGGGCGGTCGTTCGCGATCTCTCCGTAGATCTGCTGTACGCCCTGTCCTGCCGTCTCGGCCATCGAGAAAGCCGTCTCACGGACGATGAGTCGATGATCGAACGGACGGCGAGCCGCCATGGTCCGGGCGTCAATGCGAGCCCGAACGGGACCGAGTTGGTACTCGAGAATGGGATGGTGGCCGTCCCGACGTTGCGGTGTGGCGGTGAGTCCTGTGCTGAAGTCGAAGGAGATCGGGCAGCTCGGTGGGGGCAAGCGGAAGCTGACCGGCAGCCTCGATGTGGCGATGATCCAGAGCCTCGTCCGTCGGGACGAAGTGCACGAGGTCGTGGGACAGTACGGTCATGTGCTCGTCGATGAGTGCCACGGATGAACTTCGGCAGGTTCTCCGCGCAGCTGATCACCCGCGGAGTCAGGGCCGTCGAGAGGCGCATCGACTGTCTCTTGTAGAACTCCGGATTCTGAAATGCGGCCAGCCGCTGGAGCTGGTTCACAATCGCCGGAGGCAAGCCAGCCTTCTCCACGAAGAGCTCGGCAGCCAGGACACACGAAATCGCCCGAGGAAGGGGCTTCTCGAGCACCACGAGCTCGGGCCCCTTCGGGAGTCGCCGCCAGGGGTGGTGCAACTGGTCATTGGTTGAATCGGGGACGGTTGGCACCCCGATCACGGCTCCCTGATCCACTGCTCGACGAGCGACTCCCTCGACCTCGAACGGGTCGAGACGAGGAACGGAGGCGAGGTACGCCCACTGGTCGGGATACGGCTCGAGGGCATCGTCGAGGAACTCGGTGTTCCCAGCGCGACGCGCCTCGAGCTGAAGAGGCAACGCGATGAGATTGCCGAAGCGACCCTTCGGCATCGTGTCCTGGTTCGGGAACAGTCGGTCGTAGGAGCTCATCGAGAGTTCGGGGCGGCGGGCCATCGTCTCCGTGATCAGGAAGCATCCCATCCGTCGAGCCGTGGACGCCGGAAGGGGGACGGCGAAGAAGAGCCAGACGTGGGCGCCGCCCCCCGATCGGGATCTCTCGACCGCTGGGCACAACCCGACTCGGGTCGCCGTTTCGACGAACGCTGCCACATCGCCTCGCCAGTCTTCCTTGTCGAAGTCGAGAGCGAGGAATGAGCAAGTCTCGTCCGGCAACAAAGGATAGACGCCTGCGACCAGACGTCCCTGGAGATGGTCGAAGAGAATGCGATCCGAGACGGGGATGAAGGCCTGGTTCGGACACTCCCCGCACTTCACCCGGGGCTTTTCGCAGATGCTTCGGATCCACTCGTTGTCGCAGGCCGGGGAATAGCCGGTCCGGCCCGTCCGCGAATTTGTCCAGTGCTTGGGGAACACGTCCTGGCGCCCAGCGAAGAGTGTTCGAAAGAGGGCGACCTTCTCAGCTGGGGTCTGCGGTACTTGCATCGACGAGGCCGCCCGTGCGGGATCGAGTGCGGGGTCCTGCACTGGAGACCGAAGTTCTTCGAGTGCCCCGCGAAGTCGAAGGCGCTCTGCGTCCAACTGCGCGAGTCGTTGCTCTACCTCGGTGATTTGCTCCGCGAGACTCCGGCCTCGACTCGATCCCTGCTTCTTGCTCACCGGTGCGCTCCAAGGCTTCTTCCCAGCATCACCGGGGGTGACGCCACACGGGGGAACGGGGCGCGACCCCCGAATTCAGCTCGGCGGTTGCGACAAGCGTCCGCCGAGAGGGAGTTGTCCTTGGATCACCTCCGCGTCCGATCCGTCGGAATCGAGAGCGTCACGAATGATGCGGTTGGTGATGTCCAGGAGGTGTTCCGCCAGCCCATCGCGGATCTGGAGGAACTCGGGCCAGACCATCCCGCTGATCACTTCCTCGGGGGCCCGTGCCATGACCGTCGTCCGGCGCTGGCGCGGGTATCGGAAGGGCCGGATCTCGTGCTTGCGCAAGATTGCGATGAGCAGCCTGCGAGCCCACGGGTCGGGCATCGAGAACTGGAATTCGACTTCCACGGCGGTCGCGCGAAGGCGGTGGAGCTTCTCGAGCAGTCTCTCTCGAGCACGAGCCGCCGCTGCGCGTTCCCCCTCGGTGGTCGCACCCGCGAGGAGCGCCTCGACGAGCCGCAAAGTCTCCAGCGCTCCGGCCTCGAGATTCATCGACAGCTCCTTCGTACGTTCTGGCGACTCCCCGCTTCTTCGATCTAGGGTTCGAGGGTCCCCCGGCTGACTCGAAAGTCAAGTGGCTTTGCACCTAAGGCCCCCGACCCCCGAATCTTCTCTTGGCAACGATCTCGGATTCCCCACGCGCGGAGACCGCGAAGAGGTGTCCGAGTGGCCGAAGGAGCACGCGGTCTCGAATCAGCGAGGGGTTCGAGGACCCAGATCCTCGACCGGCCGTGACTGTCGCCCGCGTCCCCCGTACCGGGTGGTTCATTCGATGAGCTCGCCGCGGGCTTCCGCGATCCGCTCCAGGGCACGGTCGATGCGCTTCCCTCTCGCGTGTCGATGGGAGAGCTTCGCGGCGCAGCGTAGCTCGAAGATCGCTCGCTCGATCGCGCGCACCGCTCCTGCGTGGAGACCGGCCGAGCGGAGGACCTCCGCCGCATCGTCGAGGTCATCGATCGCCCGGACGATCGAGGCACGGGCCGGTGAGAACTTCTTCGTCGATCGCGCTCTTGTCGCGAAGACGTCGGCGCTGCGGAGGTTCTCGAGCGCGTTCAGCACGCGGAGGAACGCCGCCACCGCCTCCACGTCGGTCACCTCCAGCTCGATGGCGATCCCTCCCGAGTCCGCCGCGGCCAGGAGCTGCCCGGCGGGGGATTGGGCGAACGCTTCTCCGTCGTAGAAGTCCACCGCTGCTTCGATCGTCCCGATCGAGTTGTCGTGGAAGAAGGGGCCGGTGTCCGCCGCCTCGATGACCGGCGGGGTGTTGAACGTGCCGTTGCCGAAGGCTCCCGGTCGGTCGGGGTGGGGGTCGAGCCCGAAGCCGCCGTCGGGACGCCGATTCTCCTCGTCGACGAGCTCGGCCGGCGTGTCCTCGAGCGCTTCGACCCCGGTGTCGAAGTTGAAGTTGAATCCGCCGGGGAGGATGCTCGCCGTCGCACCGCCGTTCTCGTGGCAGATGGTGCACTTCCCAGCGGCGACGGTGCCCCCCTCGCTGTCGGTCGCGAGGAAGATCTCGAGCCCTCGCCGCGCGACCGCGCCTCGGAGTACGAGCGTCGTGAGGTCGGGGTCGGAATCACGACCGAGCGAGAGCTGGAACGCCTCGAGCGCGTCGAGCTCCTCATCGGTGGGGAAGCGGAAGTCGGCTCCGGGGGCGCGTGCGAGGGTCTTTGTGAAGTGTTGGCGCACCGCTCCGATCGCGAACTCGCGCAGGGTGCCGCTCCCCGGCGCGCCATCTCCGGACCAGCCGGTTCGCTCATCCGGCGGCAGGGTGGTTCCGTCGGCGCCATCGGGGGCGGGGAGGAGCGAGGTCCCGAGCGCGAGGGTGTGCGGGACGCCGCGCATCACGAATCGAGTCTCCAGGTCACCGAATCCGTCGAGGTTCTCGAGGATCAGCCCGACCTCTCGCATCAGCAGCGGCTTCTCGAAGTTCTCGGCGAGGGCCGGGAGGAACTCCGCGACGAAGAGCGGATCGTCGGAGGGGAGGGTGGCGATGAATGAAGGATCGATCGTGAAGTCGTTCTCGGCCGGGTGGCACGTTCCGCAGGTGCGTCCGTTGCCGTCGAAGGTCTCCTCGAAGAAGAGTGCTGACCCCGCCTCGACGAGCTTCGCGAGCACCGAGCGCGCTCCCGTCCTGCCGCCGGAGTCGGCCCAGTCGCCGATCCGACCGAGGCGCTGCGCGGTGTACATCCGCTGGAAGAGCGGAGGCGCGCCGAACAGCAGCCCGGACCCGATGGGGCTCTCCCCGTGACGAGTGACGACCACCAGGTCGACGTCCGTGTTGGGGAGCTCTGGGAGTTCGGCCTCGAGCGTGCGCACCGCACCGGGGCCCCCGGGTTCGAGCGTCCCGACCCAGAGGAGCGCATCTCCGCGCTCCGGGCGCACCGAGTGACCGGGCCCCGGCCGGTTGTCGACGATCCACACGTCGACCGCGGATGGCTCGTCGAACCCTCGGAGCTCGACCGTGGCTTTTCCCGAGATCAGGTCGAATCGCACCATGCCGCGAGCCCGGGACAGCTCCGACGACAGCCCCTTTGACCAGCCGAACCCGACCTCGACGCGCCGATCGCCGCCGCGGTTCTCGTGGCGGGCGAGCCAGTCGGCGTAGAGCTGCTCGACCATCTCCTCGCTCCCGAGCGGAGATTCGGGGAGAACGCGGACCGCTTCCGTCGGCCGAGTGGAGGTGAGGAGGGGGGACAGGAACATCCAGGTGACGACGAGTACCAACGCGATGGCGATGCATCGTTTCGTTCGCTTGCTGCGCATTGCCGCATCCTTCCGAGCGGGACCCACTCACCCCCTCGGATCAGACACTACTCACGGGGGATGGGAGCAAGGAGCGGGCCGGGCCGGCACCGCGGCGCGCGGGACGGGCTCGTCGCGCAATCCCGGCCGGGCAGGCCCGGTGATTGCGATGTGGGGTTGGGTCCAGCGTCCGGCTCTGGCATCGGTGCGCTTCGGGAGTCGACGGCAATCCCTGCCTGGAAGAATTGCCGGGATCCGGCTCGTCATTCGACCCGCCCTCGTCCTGTCGTGGAGATCGGGGAAATCGGTTGGGAGGCGCCGCCACGGCACGAGCCCCCCGGACATCGACGCACGATTTTCTCCCCGTTGCCTCGGGGCAGCGCCCGGAGTCTTCCGGCAGTTCGGCATGCGCCGAGGGAGCGGTCTGTCACGTGGTCGATCCCCGCACCTCTGAAGACAGTTGATCGTGTGCAGTCTCGTCAGGATACTATGGATCCCTGGTTCCTCCCGCCCCCGCCGACTCGTCTCGGGTTGTTCCGGTTCTGGCTGCTTCGGCCATTGAGAGGTGTGTCTCCATGTCCCGCGCCATCCAACGTGCGTCCCACGTCCGGTTCCTGTGGACCGTCGCGTTCTTGATGTGCTTCACCGGCTCCGTGAGATCCCAAGACCTGGGCTTCTGCTTCTTGCTCTCCGCGGGAGATGCCGGCGCTCAGTCTGCGAGTGCGGCGACGAGGCACTTCAACGGCGACATGATCGTCACGGGGTCATTCGAAGGAACGATCGATCTCGGGTCGGGCCCGCTGGTCGCCGCCGGGGGGAAGGACATCTTCCTCGCCCGACGCGACGCGAATGGGGTGCCACTCTGGTCGGTCGCCTTCCCTGGCACCCTCGATGAGGAGTCGACGGCGCTCGCGATCACCAATTCGAGCAATATCGCAATGGTGGGCTTCTTCGAGGGCACGGTGGACTTCGGTGGGGGAGTGCTCTCCAGCAGTGGCGGCACCGACATCTTCCTGGCGATCTTCGATCCCTCCGGAAGCCACGTCTTCTCCGCCGCGTTCGGAGATGCGGCCGACCAGGCGGCTCGGGGGGTCCTCGTCAATCAGACCGGTCGGATCATCGTGACCGGGGGTTTTTTCGGCACGGTCAACTTCGGGGGAGGAAATCTGACCTCGCTCGGCGGTGAGGATGCGTTCATCGCGACCTTCACATCCCTCGGAGCCCCGGAGTTCTCGAACCGATACGGGGGGCTGGGAGATCAGCGCGCGTTGGGGATCGCGGGAGACATCTTCAACGAGTTGGTCATCGTCGGCGAGTTCGAGAACTCGATCGACTTCTTCACTCCGCAGGTCTCCGCCGGAGGCACCGACATTTTTGCCGCGAGATTCACGTCGACCCTGTTCGAACTCTGGTCGCGGCGCTTCGGAGATGCGTTCGATGAGACCGCCACCGCGGTCGTGGCGGACAGCGGCAACGATTTTATCGTGACGGGGAGCTTCGAGGGCACCGTGGACTTCGACGGCGGTCCGCTCGTCAGCAGCGGTAGCCGAGATGTCTTCCTCGCGAAGTTCGACGCGTTCGGGTTCCACATCTGGTCGACCCGGGCCGGCGACGCCCTGAGTCAGGAGGGGCTCGCCGTCGCCGTGAACTCCGACCAGGAGATCAGCGTAGTGGGTCGGATGTCGGGAATCGCCGACTTCGGAAGTGGACCGATGAGCGCCCTCGGCGGATCGGATGGCTTCGCCGCCCGGTACGACTCCGCAGGAGTCAGCCTCGCCTCGATTCGATTCGGAGGCCTGGGAGCGGACGCGGCCCATGGCGTGAATCTCGACGGCACGGTCGTCGGGAACTTCGAGCAGACGGGGAGCTTCGGCAGTGGGATTCTTTCCTCCGCGGGTGGGGCAGATCTGTTCCTGGGTACTCTCTGCGATGTGGTCCCGCCGACTCCTCCGTTGACCTTCTGCTCCGTCTTCGGAGAGGGAGATGGCCTGAACCAGGTCGCGACCGCGGTCGCCCGGGATCTCCTCGGTGATACCGTGGTGACCGGGACCTTCGAGGGTGCGATCAACCTCGGCACGATTCCCCTGAACGCCGCGGGGGGGCGGGACATCTTCCTCGCGAAGCGCGATCCGAGCGGATCGACGACCTGGTCGAAGTCTTTCCCCGGATCGCTCGATGAGGTCTCGACCTCGATCGCCATCACGAACGGGAATCAGATCGTCATCGCCGGGCACTTCAACGGCACGGTCGACTTCGGGGGAGGCGCTCTGGTCAGCGCGGGCGGGACCGATGTCTTCTTCGCGATCTTCGATCCTCTCGGATTTCACGTCTTCTCGTCGGCATTCGGCGATGCGTCCGACCAGGCCGCTCGGGGGGTCTTCGTCAATCAGACGAGTCGGATCATCCTGACGGGGGGGTTCTCCGGCACCGTCAATTTCGGCGGCGGGAATCTCACCTCTCTGGGGGGCGAGGACGTGTTCATCGCGTCCTTCACGGCGAACGGAGCCCCGGAATTCTCGGTCCGCTTCGGAGGGATCGGAGATCAGCGCGCCCTGGGGATCACCGGGGACATCTTCAACGATTTCGTCATCGTCGGAGAGTTCGAGAACGGGATCGACTTCGATACCCCACTCGTCTCCGCCGGTGGGACCGACATCTTCGTCTCCCGGTACACCGATTTTTACTTCCCGCTCTGGTCGTTCGGATTCGGCGATTCCTCGAATCAGACCGCGACCGCGGTGGTGGCGGACAGCAACAACGACCTGATCGTCACCGGCAGCTTTGCGGGATCGGTCGATTTCGGCGGCGGCCCGCTGGCCTCGAGTGGTGGTCGGGATGTCTTCGTAGCGAAGTTCGATCCCTTCGTGAACCATCTCTGGTCTCGGATCGCGGGGGATGCGCAGAATCAAGATGGACTCGATCTCGATGTCGGGCCGGCGGATGAGATTCTGGTTTCCGGCGGATATTCGGGCAGTGTCGACTTCGGGACCGGAGCGTTGACGAGCACCGGAGGCGAAGATGGGTTCATCGTCGAGTACGACTCGACGGGGACGGCTGCGGAGGCCCTCTCTCTCGGGGGAGCGGGAACCGACGTCGCGCTCGGGATCACCTGGGACGGGGTCGCCGTCGGCAGCTTCGAACAAACCGCCTCGTTCCGATCGGTCGACCTGACCTCCGCGGGGGGGACCGACCTCTTCATCGCATCCCTCTGCCGCGATTCGCTGCTCTTCACCTTCTCCGCCGAGAGCCAGTCGATTTAGTACGACCCGGGGACCGGGAGCGGTTCGTTTGACGAGTCGCTCTTCGTCGTCGAGGAGCCGGGGAGTCCGGGATTCCCGAACGACTTCCAGGGGCTCTCGGTCAGCGGAGTGCACGACCCGACGCTGCTCTCCGCCCTAGCGGTGACGGAGGGACCGGGACTGGGCGCGCTCAACGGAGGGACGGGCGCGGAACTGTTCCTGCCCGAGAGTTGCGCGGCCGGTTTCACCCTCGGGGTGGTCTTCTCGACGACCGATCCCCTCGGGCAGGTACTCACCGCTTCCGCGGCGGTGGAGTTCGCTGTCGTCTCCTACTCGACGGTGCGCTCCGGCCTGCAGGGCGACCCGGATGGCAGCACGACGCAGATCATCTTCCTCGACGGCTCCTGCACTTCGTCTCCGATCGATCCGATCGTGACGAACGTGGTCAGCGTCGGGGGCCAGACCGCGGCCGCATCCAAGGTTTTCGGGGTGATCACGTTCGTGCCGCTCCCGGGATTCGTCCGCGCCGAGTGCAATCTGGACGGGCTCTACGACATTTCCGATGGGGTCTTCCTGCTGATCTATCTCTTCCTCATGGGGGGACCGCTCGGTTGCGATGACGCCTGCGACGGCAACGATGATGGATTGCTCGACATCGCCGATCCGCTGTTCATCTTCACGAATCTGTTCGTCTCGGGACCGAATCCGGCGGCGCCGTTCCCGGCCTGTGGCACCGACCCGACCGCAGATGCGCTCGATTGTGATGGCTCACTCTGCCCCTGACGCGGCGTGCCGCGATGAAGCCAACGAGGGTGGTTGCGATTCTCCACGCTCTCAACCATAGGGCCCGTCCAGTGCGAGAGTCATGAACACACTGGACGGATCTTCGACATGGATCGAGAACGGGGCGCGACAGCTCCGGATTGCGCGCGCGGTAGTGCCCGGGAAAGGCTCGCTACGACTCAGGCACCCGGTAGGTCCGCGGGCCCGGAGGCGGAGCCGAGCTCTGTGGGGTGAATCGTGAGCGGCTCAGCCGCGAGCGAGAGGGGACCTCGGACCGACGGTAGTAGGGCAAGGAGAGACGATTCGCGAATCGCAGCCTGTGCGCATCGTGCGCCGGCAAACCGGGGATTTCCGGCACGCCGCCTCAGCTCCGGACAAAGCATGAAAGCAAATGGCGGTGTCTGACTCAGTATGAGTCAGGCGGTCTCAACATCGCCAGATGTTGAACCCAGAGACGCTTCGACGCCATTTGAAAAATGGCGGAGAGGGTGGGATTCGAACCCACGGTACGTTGCCGCACACACGCTTTCCAAGCGTGCTCCTTCGGCCACTCGGACACCTCTCCGCGGTCTCCGTGCGCAAGGAGTCAGGATGAGGTACGCCGGGAGAGCTGCCAAGAGAAGATTCGGGGTCGGGCCGGGTGTTCTTCTCGCCCAAAGATCGCAGAGTGAGGAGGCAGAGCCGACCTCAATGGGGTGAATCGTGAGCGGCCCCGCCGCGAGCGAGAGGGGACCGGACCTCGAACATCCCTCGGAGCCAATCGATTACCCAAAGATCGCAGAGTGAGGAGGCAGAGCCGACCTCAATGGGGTGAATCGTGAGCGGCCCCGCCGCGAGCGAGAGGGGACCGGACCTCGAACATCCCTCGGAGCCAATCGATTACCCAAAGATCGCAGAGTGAGGAGG